>NZ_FODY01000014.1 GCF_900110485.1 Propionispora vibrioides
CCTTGATCAAACAGATAAATGCCAAGCTGGTTGGGCACTTTCGCTACTATGGGGTAACCGACAACAGCAATGGAATCCATACCTTTGGATACTGCGTACGGCGTAAATTGTTTGAAATACTCAATCGCAGAAGCCAAAAGAAGAGCTTGACGTGGGAAGGATTTGCAAAACTAACAGATAGATTCCCGCTAGCAAAAGCGAGAATCTATGTGAATATCTATGGCTAAACGTAAGTAAATGCTGCTATGAAGAGCCGGATGCCTTAATAGGGCAAGTCCGGTTCCGTGAGGGGGGCTGGAATGTGAGTTCCGCCTCTACTCGACCGCCTTGAGGAAAAGAAAACTCCTGTCCAATCCCCTAGCGGATTTGACAGGAGTCTGTTCAATTAGTGATTTTTATTGACATTAAAGTGCTTGTATCTGTCTCTGACTTCGGCTCGTTTAGCGTTGTTGAACCGGTCAAGCGTACCGACAAGGTAGCCGGTGATGCGGCGAATCCGTTCAAACGGTATAGAGCCGGTCTCGCTGCGGCCGCATTTGGGGCAGGTTTCACCGATGATTCCTTTATAGCCGCATACGGGGTCACGATCGACCGGGTGGTTGATCGAACCGTAGCCTACACCTTGTTCTTTCATGCAGCGGATAACCGATTCAAAGGCGTCCAGGTTATCGGAGGGATCGCCGTCCAGCTCAATGTAGGTAATGTGGCCGCCGTTAGTAAATTTGTGATAGGGGGCTTCCAAACGGATTTTTTCAAAGGCGCTGAGCGGATAGTACACGGGAATATGGAAGGAGTTGGTGTAATATTCGCGCTCGGTGATGCCCGGCAGGCTGCCGAAACGTTTACGGTCGATTTCAATAAATCTTCCCGACAGACCTTCCGCCGGTGTGGCAATTAAGGAGAAGTTCAGCCGGTATTTGGCCGCTGCATCGTCCATGCGCCGACGCATATGAGCGATGATTTCCAGGCCAAGCCGTTGCATTTCTTCCGATTCGCCATGATGTTTTCCCGTAAGGGCTTTCAGGCATTCGGCCAATCCGATAAAACCAACCGTCAGGGTGCCATGCTTCAGCACTTCCCGTATTTCGTCATCAGGACCCAGTTTTTCCGAATCAAGCCAAACGCCGTCCCCCATCAGGAAGGGGAAGTTGCGGACTTTTTTGCGACACTGTATTTCAAACCGGTCTAATAGTTGATCAATGCATAAATCAATCAAATGGTCCAGGCGAGTATAAAATTCGGGTATGGTGTTGCTTTCAATACCAAGGCGCGGCAAATTAATGGAAGTAAAGCTAAGGTTGCCCCGGCTGTAGACGATTTCGCGGGTGGGATCGTTCACATTGCCGATGACGCGGGTACGGCAGCCCATATAGGCGATTTCGGTTTCAGGTTGTCCGTCTTTGTAATATTGGAAATTAAACGGAGCATCAATAAACGAGAAGTTGGGAAAGAGCCGCTTGGCGCTGACCCGGCAGGCCAGTTTGAACAGGTCATAGTTAGGATCGGTGGGGTGATAGTTAATGCCCTCTTTGATTTTAAATATTTGGATTGGAAAAATCGGAGTTTCTCCATAGCCCAGGCCAGCTTCGGTCGCCAGCATAACATTCTTGATGACCAGCCGTCCTTCCGGTGAAGTATCGGTGCCGTAGTTGATCGAGCTGAACGGAACCTGCGCCCCGGCGCGGCTGTGCATGGTATTTAGGTTGTGAATAAGCGCTTCCATCGCTTGATAGGTCGCCCGGTCGGTTTCGGTCAGGGCTTGTTCAAAAGCAAAGGCCTGGGCCTTTTGCAGCAGGCCGGTGTCAAAGGTACGGGAAAGGAGCGTTGCTTCTTCCGCCAGATAGCCGTTGGTGTTGGAAATTTCCGGCGTCAGGTGAAGGCGTTCACCAATATCGTTGGCGGTTTCGGCCACCAGGTCTTTGACTTCCTGTTTACTGCCGGCGGAGAAGGAAAGAATCTGGATTAGACTATCCAGGTATTTTCGGGCAAAGGTTTTACGGACGCCGTCGGACAGACCGTAGTCAAAATTGGGAATGCTTTGTCCGCCATGTTGGTCGTTTTGGTTGGACTGGATGGCGATGCAAGCCAGTGCCGAATAGCTGGCAATATCGTTTGGTTCACGCAGGTAGCCGTGACCGGTTGAAAATCCGTCTTTAAATAATTTTTGGATATCAATTTGACAACAGGTGGTAGTCAGTGTATAAAACTCAAAATCGTGAATATGAATATCGCCATCGCGATGGGCTTTGGCATGCTCCGGTTTGAGCATATACATTTCATTATAGATTTTAGCACCTTCGGAGCCATACTTCAGCATGGAACCCATGGCCGTGTCGCCGTCGATGTTGGCATTGTCCCGCTTCAAATTGCTTTCCCGGGAATCGCTATGAGTGATTTCCTCATAGGTTCTCATCAGGCGGGTGTTCATTTCCCGGGCCCTGGTCCGTTCCGCCCGGTAGAGAATATACGCTTTGGCTGCTTTCGACAGGTCGGCGTCGATCAGGACTTTTTCAACAATGTCCTGGATTTCTTCCACCGAAGGAGAATTCGTTGTGACCTGCGATGCCTCCTGGGCAACTTGACCCGCTAAGGTCATCGCCAGTCTTTCGTCACCGTTGCCTGCTGCCTGCAGGGCCTTGTTAATAGCTGTACTGATTTTTTCCAGATTGAAGGGAACTTCCCGTCCGTCACGTTTTACTATAGTTGTAATCATCGTTAATCGGGGCGCGGCATGCCGCTACCCGCCCTTCCTCCTCTGCATTTGGTCTCTTATTCATCATATTACCATATATTGTGTTTGTCAATATATTGACAAACTAGATGTTGTGTAGTAAGGAGCGGCTTTTCACAGATTGCAGTAAGTGCCGGGAAGCGAGGCAGCATCGGCCTAGGAAGGATTTTCCTCGGCTTGTAGAGAATATACAGAAAAAAATAGCTGGTTCTTCTCATGACTGATATTTCTATATATGGAAGCTAAAAAAGCGGGGGAGGTTTGACAAATGAACTTGTTTGATTTTGCCTTGACCATGGAACTGGATGGGGAGGCCTATTATAAGGAGCTGGCCGCCAAGACTGTACATCCTGATTTAAAAGCCGTGCTGGAGGGGCTGGCGGCGGAAGAACGGCGCCATTATGATATTATCAAGGCAGCTCAGGGCGGAGAATGGGGGATCGTGCCGGAGCAGCCGGCGCTGTCTGACGTGCCGAATGTTTTTGCTGACAAAACGTTTGATTTGGCTGATCAGGAGCGCACTATTCCGAGGCTTAAAGCGGAACCCATCGACTTGTACCGGGCGGCACTGGATAAGGAAAAAGAGAGCGTCAGCCTTTATCAGGAATTGGCCCAAAAGGCAGCAAGTCCGGAGGAAACGGCACTTTGCCAAAAACTAAGGGAAGAGGAAGCAAAGCATGTGGAGTTAATGGATAACATTGTTGAAATGCTAAACCGTGTACAGGATTGGGTCGAGTCGGCCGAATTCAACCATCAGGAAATATACTAACAAGAATGAGGTGGCCTTTTTTGGCAAGAAACATAGCAATATTAGGATCGACAGGCTCGATTGGAACACAGACCCTGGATGTGGTAAGACATGTTCCGGGGCTGAAAGTCTGGGGTTTGACGGCCCATGAAAATATAGATTTGCTGGAAAAACAGGTGCTGGAGTTTGAACCTGTTCTAGTTGCCGTTATGAATGAGCGGAAAGCGGAAGAACTCAGTATGAGACTAAGCGGCAGAACGGTGAAAGTGCTCGCTGGTTTGGAAGGGCTTGTGCAGGTGGCGACGATGGCGGAAATCGACACCGTAGTGACTTCGGTAGTGGGCAATGTGGGATTGAAGCCGACCTTTGCGGCGATCCAGGCCGGCAAGGACATCGCTCTGGCTAATAAGGAAACTCTGGTATCGGCTGGCGAATTAATGATCAACGCAGTCAAACAGTATCAGGTTAATATGTATCCGGTCGACAGCGAGCATTCCGCGATATTTCAGTGTCTCCAGGGTAACAGCGGCAATCCAATCAGCCGGCTGCTATTGACGGCTTCGGGCGGGCCGTTCCGGGGCAGAACCCAAAATGAGTTAAAACATGTAACTGCCGCGGATGCCTTAAAACATCCGAACTGGAGTATGGGTAAAAAGATCAGTATTGATTCAGCTACCTTGATGAACAAAGGGCTGGAAGTGATCGAGGCCAAGTGGCTGTTTGATGTGGAACTTTCCCAGATTGAGGTGCTGGTTCATCCGCAGAGTATTGTTCACTCGGCGGTGGAATATGAAGATCATTCGATTATTGCGCAGCTTGGCGAGCATGACATGCGCGTGGCCATTCAATATGCTCTCACTTATCCGCAGCGGGTAGTCAATCCCTATCCGAAAGTGGATTTTACGGTTAGAAATAACCTTACCTTTGAAAAACCGGACATGGAGACCTTTCGTTGCTTAAAACTGGCCTACCAGGCCATCGAAACAGGCGGTACGATGTGTGCCGTATTAAACGGTGCCAATGAGGTGGCGGTAGAGCGGTTCCTGGCCGGTGAAATCGGCTTTTTGGATATTGCCGTCGTGATTGAGCGGACTATGCAGGCCCATACGGTCATTTATCAGTACAGCCTGGAAGATCTGCTTGCCGCCGATGCGTGGGCCAAACAGCATGCGGCGCAAATTAAATTCTAAAGCGGATAAAAAGAATAATTCTATATGAAAAGGGCTGTCCCACGGCAAATACCGTGAGACAGCCCTTTGCTATGCACGAGAAGTCTATGATTCCTTTAATACGCGCTGGAGTTTTTCCTTATCCAGTTCATTCTCCCATTTGGATACCACTACAGTAGCGACGCCATTGCCAATCAAATTGGTTAAGGCCCTGGCCTCGGACATAAACCGGTCGATACCCAGAATTAAGGCCAGGCCGGCAACAGGGATGGCGGGAATGGCCGATAAGGTAGCCGCCAGTGTAACAAAACCGCTGCCGGTTACGCCGGAAGCTCCTTTGGAGGTTAGCAGGAGAACAGCAAGAATGGTCAATTGATGAGTCAGGTTAAGATCGGTGTTCGTTGCTTGGGCCACAAAGATAGCCGCCATGGTTAAATAAATGGAAGTGCCGTCCAGGTTAAAGGAATAACCGGTTGGGATAACCAGGCCGACAACCGATTTGGAGCAGCCCAGATTCTCCAGTTTGCGCATGATTCCCGGTAAAGCGCTTTCGGAAGAGGACGTGCCCAGGACAATTAACAGTTCTTCTTTGATATAATTAATAAATTGAAAGATATTAAAGCCGGTAAAGCGGGCGATCAGACCGAGTACGATAAAAATAAACAGTAAACAGGTCAGGTAAAAGCTGCCCATTAGTTTAGCCAGCGGCAGCAGCGAGGCCAGTCCGTATTTTCCGATAGTGAACGACATGGCGCCAAAGGCTCCCAGGGGAGCAAATTTCATAATCAAATTAACGATGGCAAACAGTACATGGGAAATTTCATCAATAAGCCCCAGCAGGCGGTTGCCTTTATCACCCATGGCCGACAGGCCGAACCCGAATAACAGGGCAAACAGCAATACTTGCAGGATGTCGCCTTTGGCAAAGGCGTCAACGACGGTATTGGGGATAATATTCATCAGGAAATCCACTGTTGTGTGCGTTGCGGCCTCTTTCGTATAGGAGGAGACTGCATTGGCATCCAGTGAGCTGATATCGGCATTCATGCCGGCGCCGGGCTGAACGACATTCACAATAATCAGGCCGATAACCAAGGCTACGCTGGAGACCAGTTCGAAATACAGCAAGGCTTTGCCGCCGACACGGCCTACCTTTTTCATAGAGCCCATACCGGCGATGCCGACCACAACGGTACAAAAAATAATTGGCGTAATGATCATTTTAATTAATTTAATGAAGCCATCACCAAACGGTTTCATTTGTACGGCCAGTGACGGATAAAAATGTCCTAAAAGAACCCCGACTCCAATAGCGAATAGAACTTGGAAATAAAGATATTTGTAAATAGGTTGTTTCATTTGCTAGATATAGCTCCTTTCACTTAGCTAAACTCCGGTTATGGCCGGTTAACAGCTAAAATCGGGGGAAATCAATCCCCTATCTAAATATAGCATCTTTTTTGGTAAAGTAAAGAGCAAAAAACTGTATACAAGATTGCCCTGTAGGCAGGAAAAATAGCGTAACCTACCGTTCTTGTCATAGTTTGTCGTACTGGTTCTAAAAAAACTCCTAAGAGGCAAATGGATTCGACAAATTGGTGAAAATAAAGGAATATTATAGGAGAAAAAATATAGGTAATTGATGGGATGGCATATGAAAATAGTCGGGACCTGTTGGCCCGACCAAGGCCAGATTAAAGTGGATGCGAGCGAGAACATACCTGAGATTGAATAAATGTATGAAAAGAGACTGCCGCCATTTTTTTATTGTGCAGTCTCTTTTTTATGGTGAAGTGTTTAATTATATTAATAAAATTTAACAAATAATGGACAGCCTTAAGTGTTTATTAAGAAACGGTTAACTCGCTGGATTGCCGCATTTTGGTATGATACTATGAAGCCGGAATGAATTTCCTGGCGTTCCAACCTCAAATATCATGCGGGAACAGAGTGCAAAAGAATCTTTCAATCGGCTTAGCATGGTGGACAAAGAGGAACTCAAAGAAACCAGCGAGGAAACGTGGAAACTCAATTGGTTTTTGAGAGTATTAAGGAAAAGAAAAAACTCTCAAGGAGCGAAAAGAATGAAAAAGAAGTTAGCGATTGCCTTAGCACTTATGTTTGTAACTACCACGGCTGGAACGGTGTTTGCTGCGGAAAACAATCCGTTTAGCAGCGTTCCGACCAACCACTGGGCCTATCAATCGGTTAATAAGCTGGTAAAAGCCGGTCTAATTGACGGTTACGGCGACGGCGATTTCCGTGGCGACAAACCCATCACCCGTTATGAAATGGCCAGTCTGGTAGCCAAAGCCATGTCTAACGAAGAGAAGGCTGATGCTGGTTTAAAAAGCGAACTGACTAAGCTGGAAGGCGAATTTTCCGACGAACTGAAAAATCTGGGCGTTCGGGTAACCACCCTGGAAAAAAACCAACCGAATTTCAAAATGAATGGGTCGTTTGATGTACGCTATACGGACAAGAGTTTCCCGGATGCCAATTCAAGCGGAGTGAAAAAAGCCACTGATGTTAAAGGGGAATACCGCCTAAGACTGAATGGTGAAGCAAAAGTCGACAGTAAAACAACCTTTGGCATGCGGATTGTAAACAACGGACCGAATAGTTCTAATTTTAATAACAATACCTGGCAAATTTTTGGTAACTCGGATAACAGTAATAGCAGCAGTACCGATAATGCCCGGATAGATCGTGCTTATTTTAATACTAAAATCGGTGTGTCCGATGCTACTATTGGCCGTCAGGCGTTAAAGCTAGATGCCAATGATTTGTTGGTCGATAGTGGTGCGTATAGCTATGACGGTATTAAATTGGCTACTAAGGTTAATAAATTTACCTTTGCCTTTAATCACGGCCGTTTTGCCAATGGCGTGACCTTTAAGAAAAATGATGGTACGGATATAAGCACAGCTACCGGAACTTACTATAATAACTATAGGAATATGGATGTAGATTCATTAGGGGTAAGTTATGCAGATAAACAATTTAACGCCGGCGTAACTTACGCTCAGTTGAAAAATTTCTCCAAGGATGATATGGATTTGAAAAAGTGGGTGGCTGTCAATGCCGGTTATTTGTTGAATCCTAAATTATCCGTTGCTGCCGAATACGTTACCAATAGCGCCGACCCGGTAAGCACTGGCGTAACCGGTGGTGATGATGCCTGGTTTGCCAAAGTTCTCTATGGTGACCAAGCATTGAAAAAAGCAGGACAGCAAAATATTGCTTTAAAGTATTATGATGTAGGCGCTAATTCCATTGTGCCGGCATTATTTGGTCCGGATCCGCTGACAAGAGACGGTGGCAGCATGGTTCACGATTTTAAAGGCTTGGGTGTAGATTATAATTATGCCTTTAGTCCAACCTTTACTGGAGAATTCAACTATCTGAAAGTGGACGATCAGGTTACTAGTGCCCAAAGCAGCTATAATTACTACAGAGCCGCTTTACACGTAAAATTCTAATTTCCTCATTGACAACTACATAGCTTCAGGCAGGCAACCCTCAGCCTTGCCGTCAATAAAGCCCGGACTTAGTCCGGGCTTTGGTTTATGTAGTGATTAGTGAATAAAGTTCATAAATACTTTTTCTTCGATTGCCGGCTCGGGGAAATTTGCTTTGCCGGACTCAACCAGTTTCAGCAGCCAGGCCATATTTTTACCTAGTATCCGCATAATCTGTTTTCCTTCTTCATCCTGATTGGCTTCGCCGGGTACTGTTCCGTGAATGACATTCCAATAGTTTGAGGTGGGTACCAGCATTTCGGCATAATTAATGAAATTGTTAAGCTGCTGGTAGGTGGGAAGACCGCCGGAACGTCTGACGGCGACAACACTGGCACCTACCTTGTGACGGAGCATACCGCCGTTTACCGAGGTAACATAGAAGGCGCGATCCAAAAAGGATTTCATCGTGCCGGCAATACCGGAAAAATAGACGGGAGAGCCGAGAATAATGCCATCGGCCTGTTTCATTTTTTGAATCCATTCGTTTACGGAATCGGTAGCGATAACACATTTTTCATTTAGATTTCTGGCACAGCCGTTACAGGCAATACAGCCGTGTATAGTCGAGTTACCGACATGCACAATTTCCAGATCGATGTTTGCCTTTTCCAGTTCCTGCGCTACCAGACGCAACGCGGTATAGGTATTTCCTTCTTTTTTGGGACTTCCGTTAAATGCGACAACTTTCATATGTTTTGACCTCCTTGAATATAAAAAATAAACTTCGATATTATCGAAGTTTATTTATCTATAGTGAATTAATAATAATCCCAACTATTGCTTTTTGTCAAGAAGCCATGTATAATGCCAGATATAAAAATGGCATCATAGCGGAGGTTGTATGAAAACCATTCAATCCATTGACAGAGCGATGCTGATACTGGAGTATATTGCTCAGCATAACAATACATGTACACTTACCGATATTAGTACGGCCCTGGAATTAAAACTTCCTACCCTCCATGGTTTTTTAGTAACATTGGAAGCCTGGAATGTAGTTAGTAAAAACGGCAATAAATATTCTCTGGGAGGAAAACTTTTCGAGTTAGGCAAGGTTTTTGAATCCCATTTGTCTGTACAAGCTATACTGCATCCTTATTTAGAGCAACTGGCCGCTGAATTTGATGAAACCATTTATTTGGCGATACCCAGCAATAAAAAATTGCTTTATATTGATGAAGTGGAGTCTAAGCATCCGTTGCGGTTATCTTCCATTGTGGGGACTACGGAAGCTTATGAAACGTCAGCTATTGGTATGGCCGTATTAGCCAATTTGCCGGAAGCTTTCTGGCAGGAAACAGCAGCACAAAGCGGTATGGAACTTGAACTGCTGCAAAGTAAATTGCTTGACATTCAAAAGAAAGGGTACTATATTCACCGTAAACCCAATTGTGACTGTTATTGTATTGCGGTCGCCTTATCCGGTATTCATCATACTACGATTGGTATTAGCATGTTTATTCCTGCTTATCGCTATACAGAAGAACTTGCGCAAAAGGTGATAGATGTAATGGTTAAGATGCGGGGGAGAATTAGGGCGGAATGGAAACGGTAATAGTCCTTGTTTAAATTAAGGTAGTACCATAAAAGTATAAATCTTGTATAACAAATGCTCCGGAGCTTAAAGCCCGGAGCATTTGTTATACAAAGAGTGATTGGAATTTTTAATTTTGACACTTGCCCTTCCTGACATTATGGTAGTTTCTTTTGATTGAAAACTCTGTAAACTCACCCTATAATAAGGCTGTACATGACCAGTGGTCTATTAATTTTGAAGTTGCAATTACTTTACGGATCTTTTTCCGCAAGGCTTCGTTACCAGCGATTTACCTTATGAAAAAGCCTCCGTGAATTAATTGGCACTTTCGAAGTTGACGGCCCACTAGTACCTTGCACTACTTAAAACATAGGTAAAGCTTGTAAGGACTTTTTCGTCCCCAAGGAGGAGCCGTGCATGTGGGACAGAGGGAAGGCGATGGCAACGAAGCGGAAGGGAAAAGACTACAGGATGCTTCATGTATTTAGGGGGGCAGGTACTAATGTACAAATACATAAACAGGAAGGGGCTAGAAAATGAATGATCACAAGAGCTAACATTCAGGCATTTGGCGGATTTCTCACAGGCATGGTGTTGCCTAACATTGGGGCCTTTATTGCCTGGGGGCTGATTACGGCGCTGTTTATTCCAACAGGCTGGGCTCCCAATGCCGACATTGCCAAACTGGTAGGACCGATGATTGTGTACCTGCTGCCGATGCTCATTGGCTATACCGGCGGCAAGGCGATAGCCGGTACCCGGGGCGGTGTCATGGGAACGATTGCCACCATGGGAGTTATTGTCGGTTCCAGTATACCCATGTTTATCGGTGCGATGATCCTGGGCCCGTTAGGTGGGTATGTCATCAAAAAGTTCGACGAAAAAATGGAAGGCAAAATTCCGGCCGGTTTTGAAATGATTGTAAACAATTTCTCCATCGGTATTTTAGGCATGATTCTGGCTGTTGCCGCCTATAAGACTATCGGGCCGGCTATTTTAGCGGTGAATGAGGTTGTCAGGGTGGGAATTGAAGCACTGGTACAGGCTAATTTGCTGCCTTTGCTGTCGATCTTTAATGAACCGGCCAAGGTCTTATTCCTCAATAACGCCATTGACCAGGGAATTTATGCACCGCTTGGTGTGCAGGCTGCTTTGGAGCAGGGTAAATCTATCTTCTTTATGGTCGCCTCCAGCCCTGGACCCGGCTTGGGTTTATTACTGGCCTACTGGATGTTTGGCAAAGGAGTCAGTAAGGAATCAGCGCCTACGGCTATCATCATCCACTTCTTTGGCGGTATTCACGAATTATATTTCCCTTACGTTCTAATGAAGCCCAAAATGATTGTGGCCATGATTCTGGGCGGCATGAGCGGTATTCTGACTTTCCAGGCTTTTGGCGCCGGGTTGGTTGCCTTCCCTTCACCGGGCAGTATTATTTCCTTTCTGGCAATGACTCCCAAGGGAGGCTATCTGGCAACATTAGCCGGTGTGGCGGTCGGCACGGCCGTATCATTCGTAGTATCTTCCTTCTTGTTGAAACTGGATACGCAGGAAGTAACGGAAGAAGACTTCGCGTCCTCCAAGGACCTTATGCAGCAGCTTAAAGGAAAAAAGACGGCAACCAGTGTTACGGCGACTCAAACTGTGGCGAAAGATATCAATTTAATTGTGTTTGCCTGTGACGCCGGCATGGGATCAAGTGCCATGGGCGCTTCCGTATTGCAAGAAAAGCTGAAAAAGTCCGGTGTGGATGTAAAAGTAATGAATACATCGGTAGAAAAAATTCCACAGGACGCCGATTTGGTGATTTGCCATGAAAGCCTTTTGGAGCGAGCAAAACGGGCCGCCGCACATGTGGAATTTATTACAATCAAAAACTACGTTGCGGCACCGCAATATGATGACCTGGTAAAACGGCTTTCTCATTAAAATAAAAAAAGGCAAATACAACGACTCGGGAGTGGAGTCCCGTTAGTTGCATTGCCTGGCTACTGAACAGCGGTTTTTGATGTATAGTTTCCCGCTACCATAAAGGCCGCTGTTCAGATAACAACAAGTAGAGAGTTTCCGGTTTAACGCGGAAGGAATGGTGTTATGGATAAGCAAGTAATGGCTATTTTAGAATTATTACTCAGTGAATATGAATACATCACGTATAGTTATATTTCGGACAGATTGGATATCAGTGTCCGGACGGTTGCCCGGCATATCAAGAGTCTGGAAGGGTATTTTCATAATCACCGTATCCAAGTTGACACCAGACGCGGCGAGGGAATCCGGTTAATTCTCCCTGACGAAGAACGAACGAAGCTGAAAAAACTGGTCAATAAGAATGACAGCAGCGGGTTACCGGCTGTTGAGCGTAAAATCGTCCTGATTTGTGAACTGCTAGGCCTGCAGGAACCGGCAAAATCGTATTATTTTTCATCGGCTTTAAAAATATCACTCGGTACGGTTGGCCGGGACCTGGAGGAAATAGAGCCATGGTTTTCCCAGCAAGGGCTGGTTCTTGTACGCTGTCGTGGCAACGGTCTCTTTGTGACAGGCGCTGAGAAAGCTTTTCGGGATGCCATCGTTAATTTGCTGATCAGCCATATTGATACGAGGAATATTCATTACAGCTATATTGAGTTTATGGGTCCTGACTTCTTTAAAAAGGAGCTATCGCGCTATACCAAAATCAAGCTGGCCGGATTGATGGATGGCCACCTGCTCGAAAATATCAAGAAAATAGTAGATAACTATGATAAGAATATCAAAGAAACACTTGTGGATGAATCATACTTTAAGCTGATTTTGCTATTAGGCCTGATGGTCCAAAGACAGGAGAAAGAACTTGTCCTGGACCGGGAAAACGTACAGGCGGTCAAAAGTTTTACCCAATACGATTATATCATAAAACTGCTGCGGGTTATTGAAAAATATTACAATCTGACTCTGCAGGACTGCGACGTATACAACATTTTGATTCATTTTGTGGCGGCGCGCCGGCGACAGGGCCTGGCCTTAGAACAGTCGCAGGCTGACAGCCAACTGGCGGAGCTTGCTTACAAGATCATCAATAATATTCAGCAGGAATTGCAGGTCAAACTTGACTATGACAAAGATTTGTTGAAACGGCTGCTTGACCATCTAAAGCTGTTAATGATCCGGGCCAGTATGGAAGTGAAGGTGACAAACAATTTTCTGGAACCGATTAAGACCGATTACCGACACATTTTTGAGGTAGTAAAAAAACATATTGCTTTTTTGGAAGAGGTTATCGGTAAGCCGGTCAGCGACGAGGAAGTGGGCTATATTACCATTCATTTTGCCGCATCGCTGGTTGCCCTGGAAAACAATGCAAAATCAATCCGGGCTATCGTGATCTGCATGAGCGGCATTGGCACTTCCAAAATACTGGTGGAAAAAATCAAACAGGAAGTTAAGCCGGTGAATATTGTGGCGACCATATCCAGTCATGCGATCAATGAAATTGAACTGTCGGAACAGGGGATTGATTTAATTATTTCTTCCGTGAAGATCGAAACCTTTATCCTTCCCGTAGTCGTGGTCAATCCACTGCTCAGGGAGGAAGACAAGCTGCGGTTGAACCGGAAAATCAATGAAATTGAAGAACGGAAAAACATTGTTTCCATTACGAAAAGAGTTACCGATAAGGCAGTTCAAACCAAGCAGCCCGAGACTGGTGGCAAGGATACGGGATATTATCTGGCGCTCATTCATCGACTGCTGGAGAATTTTTACTATCAGTACCGGCTTGTTGTGAAAACAAAACAAGAATTGATTGGCCACATCGCGAGGACCATTGTTGATACCGAGGTCCTGCAGGCAACAATTTTAAGAAATCTGCTTAAGAGAGAGGAATACGGCAGTACGGTCATTGATGAGAAAGGCCTGGTTTTATTGCACTGCCGGGCCGGTGATTGCCTGCGGGTGGGGATTGCCAGACTGGCTGTTCCGGTCGACGATTTGACTAACGATCCGCCGGCGAAAATCCGCACCGCCTTTATTGTTGTTCTGCCACAGGAAGATGATGACCGGATCGTAGAAATGGTCAGCCAGATCAGTAAAGCCTTAATCGTTGATAAAACATTCTTATATGAGGTTTGTGACGGGAATAAGGAAATAGCGGTAGAAAGCATCAGTCGCATTCTGTTTAACTTTATATCATAAGTCTGGGGGAAATGGATATGGAACAAACTATTTTATTGCCGGAAAATATTGCAATCAACCTGGCAACCACATCAAAGGAAGCAGCGATTATAGCGGCAGGGAACATGCTGGTAGATAGGGGTTATGTGCGCAAATCCTATATACAGGGCATGCTGGAACGGGAAACAGTTTGTAATACGTATATCGGCAATGGCGTTGCCATTCCTCACGGAACTCATGGAGCTAAACAGGAAATTCTCCGGTCCGGGATTGTTGTGCTGCAGTATAAAGAAGGAATTGACTATAACGGAGATAAGGCCTATTTAGTCATCGGCATAGCCGGTGCCGGCGACGATCATCTGGCGATTCTGTCCCGAATCGCCCTAACTATTCAAGATATGGCTACGGTCAACCGTTTGGTACAGACCGAGCAGGCTGCTGAAATATATGAAACTTTATTAAAACTTAATGAAGTCTGAGAAAGTGAGGAAAGCATGTGGGAAAGGCAGAAATGATAAAGCAAGAATTGGTAGAAATTTCTCCTTCGCTGATTTGTACGGACCTGTGCAATGTGGCTGAGGAAGTACAGCAATTGGAAGCGCTCGGCATTCGTTCGCTGCATGTCGATTTAATTGACGGCCACTTCAGTCCCAGCATGCCGTTGGGGCTGGCTACAGTGGCACAATTGCGTAAACGGTGCCGAATGGATTTTGATGTACATGTTATGGCTACCGATAATGAGTTTTTTATTAGGGAATTGCTGGCTATCGGAGTGCAAAGTATTACGTTCCATTATGAGGCGGCTTTTCATGTGGAACGGCTGCTGCAACTGATTAAGGCAGCCGGCTGCCAGGCAGGAATTGCCCTGAATCCGGCGACTCCTTTGTCGGTGCTGGATTATGTGCTTGAACACTGTGATTATGTATTGCTGATGTTGATTAGTCCGGGCTATGCCGGAAACCAGGGGGAGGCCATGGTGCCCTATGCTCTGCGAAAGATTGAGGAATGCCGGCAATATATCCGGCGCAGCGGCCGGGCGACGCGAATTATGGTGGATGGGCGGGTTTCCCTGGAGGCTATTCCGGCGGTGGTTGCTGCCGGGGCCGACTGCCTGGTGGCCGGAAGCACCAGCCTATTCAGCCGGGAACGGACTCGGGCTGAAAACTACCGTCAAATGAAGGACAAAATTGCCCAGGGTCTGGCGGCGAGGAATTTTTCGTGAAAGGATGGGTGACTATGAGTTACCGGGAGACGTATCAAACGATTCTGGAAGAATGCGAAACGGCACTGGGAAAAGTGAAGGAAGACGATGTGAAGCAATTTATTGAGCTGCTGCTAGAGGCAGAGAAGGTCTTTTTCATTGGTGTCGGCAGAGTGAAGCTGGCGGTGGAAGCCTTTGCCAAACGGCTGGCTCATTTGGGCATTGCTACTTATATTGTCGGTCAGATTACTGAACCGGCGATGACCGATAAGGATATGCTGGTAGTGGCATCAGGCAGCGGCGAATCGCTGGTTCCGGTAGCTATTGCCCGTAAGGCAAAACAAATCGGTGGCAAAGTCGTTCACCTGGGATCTAATCCACAAAGTTCATTGGCACCGATTACCGATTTGATGGTGAGAATTCCCGTCCAGACCAAGCTGTATTTAGCCGATGAAATCCAGTCCCAGCAGCCCATGTCGAGTTTGTTTGAACAAACGCTGCTGCTTTTGGGCGATACCATTGCCAAAATGATTGTGGAAAAAGAACAAATTGAGCTTAAAAGTCTGTGGCAGTTTCATGCCAATTTAGAATAGCGGCAGGGAGATGGATACTTTGATGAAGGCGGTGCATTTCGGCGCAGGCAATATTGGGCGTGGTTTTATCGGCAGCCTGCTGCACCATTCGGGCTATGCGGTTACTTTTGTCGATGTTAACAAAACGTTGGTGCAGGCCTTGCGTGAGAAGAAAAGCTATGAAGTGGTATTCATTGATGAACAGGACGGCAGGGAAGTCATTTCCGGTGTTTCGGCTCTTGATGCCGGTGAGGAACAGGCAGTTATTGAGGCCATTGTCAAGGCTGATTTGATTACCACGGCAGTATTTGTGACCATGCTGGACCATATTGCCGGTGCCATTGTCAAGGGCTTGCGGGAAAGAATAAAGAAAAATCAAAAGCCCTTGCATATTATGGCCTGTGAAAACGCGATTAACGCCAGTTCGGTTTTAAAAGCGGCGGTTTACCGGCAGCTTACACCGGCAGAACAACAGGCGGTTGAAGGAGTAATCGGCTTTCCTAATGTAGCCATTGACCGGCAGGCGATAAACAGGCAACAAGGAGAGATAACGACAGCCTATGTGGAACGGTTTTATGAAATGACCGTTAATGAAAGTCAGTTGATTGACGGTATAAAACCGCTGCAGAATGTCAGCTATGTGCGGGATCTGGAACCATATATTGAAAGAAAGCTGTTTTTAGTCAATGCCGCCCATGCCATAACAGCGTATATGGGTTATTTATACCAGTGTGCAACCATCCAACAGGCGTTGGAGCAGCCGGAAATTCTAACCGTTGTAAACCGGGCGTTGGCGGAGACCGCTTGCCTGTTACAGGTGAAACACGGATTTTCCCCGGTAGAGTTACAAACGTATATTCAAACGTTACTGCGGCGGTTTGCCAATCCTTTATTATCTGACCAGATAGCAAGAGTGGCCCGCTCACCCCTTCGTAAGCTGGGAATGAATGAGCGCCTTGTTGGTCCGGCCAGGCAACTGCTAGCCAGAAATCTGCCGGCCGAGTATGTAAGTATGGGGATTGCGGCTGCTTTGCTGTATGATGCGGAGCAGGATGAGGAAGCGGAACAATTGCAAATCTATTTGAGGGACAACGGTCTGGAGCAAACTTTGCTACACTACAGCGGTTTGGACAAGGAAGAGCCCCTGCTGAATTTGATTAAAGCAAAACTGGATGAGTTACGGAAATTAACGGGAAGGACTGGCAGGATATAAGCTGGTATGGCTGGCCGGGGAAAAGGGGTTTTACGGCGGCAATTAAGGGTTTTTCTAATATTTCACGCAAATCGCTTTATTGACAAAAAATAAAAAATTCTGTAAACTGTAGATGGTTGCAAATGTAAAAATAGAATAGCGGTTCGTGATTCGATATAAAAATACATAGTTACAATTGCATAAATAAACAGGATGGATAACTAGAGAATCCCCTTGTGTTCGTGGCAACGAGTACAAGGGGGTTTTATCTATATAAATAAGGCTGTTATACATGCAAAGATGGGGGCTGCAGGCAAACGACGGGGAGGAAGTGAGAGTGCGGTAACCGGACAGAGGCGAAGCCGGGCGACAGAAGTCTTTTCAGCCATCGCATGCAGAGGCATGTATAAAGTATACCAGGAGTAGAGGAGAGGTTGCATTGCAGACGAAATTGATCGGCTGTTTTGTTACGGTTTTAATTGTTACGGGAGTGTTGGCTGCTGTTATAGCGCAACAAGCGAGCTTTTTTTGGTCTGTTGGTGTAGTCATTTGCCTGGCAACCGTGGCAGGTGTCATCTTGTCCCGGCTTTCGCCTGAAGAAGCCAGGGAAGTTCCTGTAGCGTCAGAGCGCAAAGAAGCTGTTGTGCCCCAGGACGAAACGATTGATATGTATGGAATTGCGGAATCATTGTCTTTTATTTCCCAACAATTGGCCTGGGTTGTCGGCCAAAGCAGCACAGCCTTAAAAAAGATGACGAACATGTCCCATGACATTGCCCGGGAAAGTGAAACGACCGCCAGCAGTGCCGAGGAAACTTCGGCGGGGGTAGAGGAAATCGCCGCCAATTCGGCTGTAGTTGCCAATGCTTCCCAAGCGGCGCTGGAGCAATGTCAAGAGTCCTGTAGCTTGACGGTGCATAATCAGCGGGAAATTGTCAAATCCAGCAATAGTATGCTGGAGGTGGCAGAGGTGGTGCAGGACTCGGTAGTGGCGATGGATGAATTAATTGCAGCGTCACAAAAAATCGGTGAATTTGTCGGCAAAATCCAGGGCATTGCCAGCCAGACCAATTTATTGGCCTTGAATGCGGCTATTGAAGCGGCTAGAGCCGGTGAAGCCGGGCGTGGCTTTGCGGTGGTTGCCGAAGAGGTACGGAAATTATCCGGGGAAAGTGAAGCGGTAAGCCGGGAAATTGAGGAAACGGTAAAAGATATTACCGCCAAGACGCAGGCTGCCACAGCCAGTATGCAAAGCGGCAAGACAAAAATTGAAGGAATCGGGCAGATGGCCAAAGCTTCGGCCGAAGGGATGCAGGTGGTCGTGGGACGGGTTCAGCAGATTGAGGAAACGGTAGCCAAGCTGTGCCAGCTTTCTACAGATCAGCAAAGAACCACCGGTCAAATGGCCACTGCTGTGGAAAGCATCGGCTCGGCCACCGTGGAAATCGCCGGCGGCACGCAGGAGGCGCTGCAGAGCATTGCCCAGCAGGAAAAAAGCATGGAAGAAATTCTGTCCCATGCCAAGCAGATGACGGCTACGGTGGATAAAATTCAGGAAGTGGCTGTTCACTTTAAAAAGGCAAATGAATTGGTGTTCGGGTTTAATCCTTTTACTAACCCTCAGAATATTAAGGAAAACTATACGCCGCTGTTGGAAGCGGTGGGGCGGAAACTGGGCCTCCAGGTTCGTGTCATTATCGTTTCCGACTACGATTCGCTGGGGCGGTCTTTATTGCATAATACCATCGATTTAGGCTGGTTTTCTCCCTTTGCCTATGTTTCGGCCAAATCGAAAGGCAATGTGACCCCCTTGGTTACCACGGTAGTCAATAACAATGCATCCTATGTCGGATACATTGTTGCCCGCAAGGACAGTGATATTCAGTCGCTGGAACACCTGCGCAATAAACGGTTTGCCTTTGTGGACAAGCAATCGGCTTCCGGTTATATTTATCCCCGGGCGATGCTGCTACAGGCTGGTAAGGATCCGGAACACTTCTTTAGTGAATCGGTGTTCCTTGGCAGCCACAACCGGGTTATCGAGGCCGTCCTGGACGGAACGGTTGATGCCGGCGGGACCTATTCGGAAGCGGTCGATGCCGCGAAACTTGCCGGCCGGCCGGTGGACAATCTGCGCATTCTCACCAAGACGGAACCTATCCCCAAGGACGCCATTGCAGCACGTCCGGGCCTGGAGCCGGAAATTATACGGCAGATACAGCAAGCCCTGATGGCGATGACGGCACAAGGCGAAATGGGAGCAATTATGAAACGCAGCGGGCTGACTGGATTTATTGAAGCGAAAGACGAGTACTATGATGTGATCAGAAAGGTCGCCAATAGCAGCCGGTAAACAACGGAAAATAGCGAATGCGCAAAGGACAATCTTTTTTAGATTGTCCTTTGTGGTTTTTTGAAGGATTTGCCGGGAGGGCGTAAGAAGCACATGAATAGGTGCGGGCCCGGTGGTTATAATAGTATAAATTGAGAAAAAAGCGGATTTTTGCAAGGAGGATAACATATGACGGCAAATTTAATTCCGTTTTATTATACCATCGGTTTCACGGTGATTCTGGTAGCCCTGGTTCCCCGTCGGGATATTCGCCGTCTGGCTATTTACGGCATGATCTTTGGCGGCCTGGCCGATATTTTGGTAGTTAGCTTTGCCAATTATATTGGTGAGTTCCGGTACATTAATTATGAACCTTTTGGCTTGTTCGGCATACACTTTATGGCCCCGATTGCCTGGACGGTTTTTTTTATGCTGTATTTTTATTTTCTGCCGTCAGAGACTGTATACCGTTATGTTTATACGGTTATGGGCATGTTGTATAGCATGATGTTCTGCCAGACCATTACCAAACTGGGAATCCTGTCGCTGGCCAACGGTCTGATTGATTCGATTGCTCCCTTTGTTCCCTGGTATTTGGTGGCAACCTGGGGCTATATTAAGCTAACCGAAGAGGAGGAGCGACAGCCACGACGCAGCGGGACGTTTGCCGTATTGCAGCCGGCGGCTAAGCCGCTGCCGCCGGAGAGTGAGAAACTGCCGGATGGATCAAAATCTTGATCTATCCGGTTTTTTGTTAGTTTTAAGAATAAAGAAAGGGTTTTGTGTTTTTTAAATGAACAAAGAATAGAAATATATTGAAAAAACAGTATGAAGAAGGCTGAATTTTCTAAAATAAGCTGCGGAAAATAATGACAGGAAATCGGTGTTGTGTTAATATAAATAACTGGAGTTACTTTTTTGAACGAATGGGGAGATTGCCATGAAAAGGGAAAGTGCTTTGCAGGAAGAACTGCATCGCGGTCTGGAGGAGCGGCATATTCAGTTGATCGCGCTGGGCGGAGCCATCGGTGTTGGCTTATTTCTAGGCTCAGGGGCCGCCATCAAGACGGCCGGACCGTCTTTGATGCTAGTGTACGTGCTGGCGGGACTTATTATGTTTTATATTATGCGGGCTTTAGGCGAAGTAGCTGTTGCTTATCCGGTCTCCGGTTCGTTCAGCGCCCATGCCCATATTTTTTTAGGACCGGTGTATGGCTATATTACCGGCTGGACTTACTGGTTTATGTGGGTGGTTACCTGTATGGCTGAAATTACCGCCGTCGGAGTGTATGTGACTTACTGGCTGCCGGAAGTACCGCAGTGGATTCCGGCGCTGTTGGCGCTTGTGGCAATGACCGGTGTAAATATCATCAGCGTCCGTGCTTTTGGAGAGTTTGAGTTCTGGTTTGCGCTGATCAAGATAGTTACCATCCTGGCGATGATTGTCATTGGAGCGGGTATGATTCTATTTGGCCTGGGCAATGGCGGTGTGGCGATCGGCATATCCAATCTCTGGGTTAATCAGGGTTTTTTCCCTCATGGGGTGGAAGGGATGGCGATGGCCTGTGTAATGGTCATGTTTTCCTATCTGGGTATTGAACTGGTCGGCGTAACAGCCGGCGAAGCGAAAAATCCGGAAAAGTCGTTGCCTGCCGCCATTGATAAGGTGTTTTGGCGTATCCTGATTTTTTATGTTGGTGCGCTGTTTGTCATCATGTCGCTGTATCCCTGGAACCAAATCGGCACGATGGGCAGTCCCTTTGTGCTTACCTTTAATAAGCTTGGCATCCGGGCGGCTGCCGGTATCATTAATTTCGTGGTCCTTACGGCTGCACTTTCCTCTTGCAACAGCGGACTGTTCAGTACCGGCCGGATGCTGTATAATCTGGCTTTGCAGGACAAAGCGCCTGCCGCTTTCCGTCAGTTGAGCAACGACCAGGTACCGGTACGGGGGATTCTGGTTTCGGCCGTTTTTTTGCTGATTGGCGTGGTGCTTAATTATTTGATCCCGGCTCATGTATTCACCTATGTTACCAGTGTGGCCACCTTTGGAGCACTTTGGATCTGGGGGGTAATCCTGCTGGTTCAGAAAAAATACCGGCAGACATTGACTGACGAACAGGTCGGGCAGATTAAGTACCCAATGCCGCACACGCCATTTTCCACCTGGGCCGGGCTGGTATTCTTGCTTTTTGTCGTCTTTGTCATGTTTATGGATACCGACACCCGTGTCGCCCTGTATATTGCTCCAGTCTGGTTCGGACTGGTTGTTGCATCGTACTATGGTCTGGGGATGAATAAAAAGGACGATCTGGCGGAGCTGAAGTAGCAGGAAGTCTTGACACCCTTTGTCTAGCCATAGGAATTTCGGCGGCAGGTGGCATTACCAGATTTTTACGACAGACGTTACAGTTGACATAAGTAATATGGTAGTCTATGATTATTATTGAATTATAATAATGGTAGTGTAAAATATCTATGAGACTACTGAAAAGGAGATTTTTTACTTATGAAAAAAATGCTAGGTATTCTGTGCGGGCTGATGCTTGCTACTACTGCGGTTTGCAGCGCCAGTCCCATGCCGAGTTATTCTTTGGGCCATGTATCGCTTGATCTGAATATGGGTTCCCCGGATTTGTCCAGCGACAATGGAAAAGTGGACGGTAAACAAAATGTCGGTTACGCGCTTACCGTTGGGGTTGGTTTTGGCTACGCCGGTCAGTATACATACAATGATTTTAAAACCGATAACCCGTTGCATGGCAGCAGCGACATCAAAGCGCAGCAGCTCTTACTGGTCAATAACATGATTGACACCATTGCCAACGTATCTTTATTTGGCGGTGTGACGCAGACCCAGGCGGACGGAGGCTCCAAACGTAATGGGGTTGTTGTAGGAGTAGCCGGCAGCCTGCCGATTGCGCCTAAGACTAAAGCTTACGGTGTTCTAAGCACCGGCACCCGTGTTTCCGGTTATGAATTGGGACTTAGCTACAGCATGACGGATAATGCAAAACTGAACCTGGGTTACCGTGATACCAAATATAAGGGAGTCATCTTTAACGACGACACGAAGAGCGACGTTACGGCCAAAGGTCTGGTCGGCGGCGTGACGCTTTCCTTATAAGCTAGGGAACCGCTGATTTAATGAGCCTGCCTGGCTGCGCGGTGTGAATAAATCAGTGGTTCCCTAAATACCCGGAGTGGAAAGCAGGGCTGCCCTGGCAGTGACAATGCAGGGCAGCCCGTTGTTTGTCCAAAAATAAATGATAAAATTCGCAGCCTGCTTGAATTTTTAAGCAGGATTTTTTTCATTGCATCTATAATGTATGTAGTACGACAATTACATGAGGGGGTATTATTATGACATTCAAAGTTTGGAATGACAACTTTAGTGTAAATAATCCCACTATGGATGCCGATCACCAGAAGATGACGGAGCTGATTGGCCATCTACATGAGCTAGTGACTTTGCAGCAGAACCAGAGTCTGATCAGCCTGTTGCTAAATGAGCTTGTCCAGCATGCCGAGAGTCATTTTTGTCGTGAGGAACAGTTTTTGCGGGAAATAGATAGCAGTGATCTGGAGATACAGTCCATACAACACGAACTGTATCTGGAAAAGGTCAGGGAATGCAGAGCCTACATTGAGAGAGGCGAGTATAGCAAGGCCAGACAAATAGTTCCGTTTCTTAATAATTGGTTCCTGTATCATGTGGAAACAGTCGATATGAAATATAAACAATAAGAGATTCGTATTGAGGGCTCAACTGCTTGATAACAGTGGGCCCTTCTGTTGTAAGTGAAATGAGGTGCTCCGCGGGCCGAAAAGTAGAATTTTATTTGATGTTTATGGATAAACGACAGTGGGTACGATGTAATAAGGAATAATAAATAGGGGTTTTGGTATGTTTGCAGAAGAACGACAAAATAAAATTATGGAATTACTGAGGCGAAAAACCAGGGTTACTGTAGACGAATTAGTGACAGCTTTTTCGGTGACCGGTACGACGATACGAACCGATTTGAAGGAGTTGGAAGCTCTCGGGTATATAAACCGCACCCATGGAGGAGCCATCATCCGGGATGCAGCCGTTCATTCCGAAGACTCGATCCAGGAGAGAAAAGATAAAAACTTAGTACAAAAGATGCAGATTGCCCGCAAGGCCAGGGAGTTTATTGAAGAAGGCGATGTTATTATCATTGACTCCGGTACGACGACATTTGAATTAGCCAAGGAGTTAAGCACCGCTTCGAATATTACGGTCATAACCAATGATCTGAAAATCGGTATGGAATTGCAGCGGAATAAAGAACTGTCCTTGATCCTGATCGGCGGTAAGGTACGGAATAGCTTTGAGTGCACAGTGGGGATGACGGGGATTCGTCTTTTGGATATGCTAACCGTTGATAAGCTGTTTATGTCGGCCAATGCTCTCTCGGTTACCAAGGGAGCTACAACGCCTAATTTGGAGCAGGCGGAAATGAAAAGTAAAATGATTGAAATTGCCAAGACGGTGTATTTGCTGTGTGACAGTTCGAAAGTGGGACAAAGGACATTGTGCTCGTTTGGCAAAGCCGACACTTTTGACTTTATCATTACGGATCAGGGCATTTCGGATGAGGTGAAGACAAGCCTTAGTGAGGCCGGGGGAAATATTATTATCAGTGAATAATTTCATAGGAAGAAAACGAGCTGTTACCGCGCCAGGTAATGGCTTTTTTTGTTGGCGACTTGGCTTTTCGTTAAATATGAGCATAGAAAGATAAAACGACTAATAATTTACAAAACTATTTTTATTTTCTTTTTAATTCTTGCAAAATGAAAAACTAGCTGTTATAATAAAAGCAAATAAAACAAAATGAAAATATATGAAAGTTTAATAACCAATACAGGAGGTTGTATGTATGAAAATGTCAATTGAGCAATTAGCAGGTATGGTGGATCACACAAATTTAAAAGCCTTCGCTGATGAAGACATGTTCAAAAAGCTATGCGATGAAGCGCGACAATACAATTTTAAAATGGTTGCCATCAATCCGGCGCAGGTTGAGCGCTGCAAAAGGCTGCTTGCCGGTTCACCGGTGCATGTCGGGGCGGCGGTTGGATTCCCGCTGGGGCAGACTACGCTGGAATGTAAACTGTTTGAAACTCAGGATGCTATTGCCAAAGGCGCAGATGAAATCGATTATGTCATTAATATTGGTGAGTTGAAGAATAAGAACTATGAATATATCGAAAAGGAAATGCAGGGCATTGTAAGCTTGTGCCGTGAAAAGAACGTAATATCCAAAGTGATTTTTGAAAACTGTTATTTGAACGAAGATGAAAAACTGTTTCTGGCCAAAACCGCTTTGACGGTCCGGCCGGACTTTATTAAAACGTCCACCGGTTTTGGTACGGGCGGGGCCACTGTAGCCGATGTGGCGCTTATGAAACATACTGTCGGCGCTGCGGTGAAAGTAAAGGCGGCAGGCGGTATCCGCGATCTGGCCACTGCACTGCAAATGGTAGAAGCCGGGGCGGAGCGTTTGGGGACCAGCGCCGGAGTGGAGATTATAGAAGCCTATATGAAGGCTCACAACGAATAAAAGGACGGGTTGATGATGCAAAAGGTCAATGTGTGTTTAATTGGTTCCGGCCGGGCCGGCATGATTCATGCCCATAATTATAGTAAGAGCGTACCGCGAGGCGCTATCGTTGCCGTATGCGATCCGGTAGCGGCAACAGCACAGGCTGCTGCCGCAGAACTGGGTATTAGCAAATGGTATCAGGATTACCGGGAGGTCTTGCTGGACCGGGAAGTGGATGCGGTACTTATCGCCTGCCCCACCAAATATCATCGGGAAATTGCCGTAGCGGCAGCTGGCGCTAAAAAACATATTTTTTGTGAGAAACCGATGGCGATGAACGTCGCGGAGTGTGATGAAATGATTGCCGCTGCCGACCAAAACGGGGTAAAGCTGCAAATCGGCTTTATGCGAAGGTTTGACGAGAGCTTTCGGGAAGCGAAGAAAATGATCGAAGAGGGGGAGATTGGGGAGATCGTTTTGGTTAAGTCTCAAACCAGGGGACCGAGCAAACCGAAGGAATGGATGTTTGACATTGCCAAGAGCAATGGTCCTTTGGCCGAGGTAAACAGCCATGATATCGATACCTTGCGCTGGTTGACCGGCAGTGAGGTAAAGCGGGTGTTTGCCATTGGCGGCAATTTCCGGAATAAGGAGGTGGCTAATACCTATCCGGATTTTTATGACAACGTGATTATGAATATGGAATTTGAGAATGGAATGCAAGGGTGCATCGATGGCGCCATGTACGTGCAGTACGGCTACGATGCCAGAGTGGAGATTCTAGGCACAGACGGTGTGATTTGCATAGGGGACATGCACGAGAAAAAATTGCTTACCTGTACACGGCATCAGGCTATGAAGCGTCCTACCATGCATAGCTGGACCTATTTGTTTAAAGATGCCTATATTGCCGAAGATATCAGTTTTGTTAATGCCATTCTGGATAACACTCCGGTTGCGGTAAGCGGCTTTGATGGGAAAATGGCGGTATATGTGGTGAAGGCGGGCAATCAATCCATTGTAGAAAAGAAAATTATAGAATTAATAAAATAGAGGAGGCCGGAGAATGGCGCAGCAAGCAGTTGTACAAATGCCTGAAGGCAGTATAAGAGCAAAGGTGCAAAAGTTTGGCGGTTACTTAAGCGGTATGGTTATGCCGAATATCGGTGCTTTTATCACGTGGGGATTAATTACAGCTTGTTTTCTATCTACAGGGTGGTATCCAAATGAAAAAATAGCCCAGTTAATCGGTCCGATGCTAAAATTTTTGCTGCCAATATTGATCGGCTATACCGGTGGTAAAATGGTGTATGGCGATCGGGGCGGTGTGATCGGGGCGGCAGCGACGATGGGGGTCGTGGTTGGTGCGGAGATTCCTATGTTCATGGGCGCTATGATTATGGGACCGTTAGCTGCCGTTTGTATGAAGAAAGTCGATAAACTGTTTGACGGGCACATTCGCCCCGGTTTTGAAATGCTGGTTAATAACTTTTCCTGCGGCATATTGGGGATTTTTTTAGTCCTGCTGGCTTTTTTTGCGATCGGGCCTTGTGTTCAGGCGATTAATGCAGTCTTATCTGCCGGGGTAAAAGTAATCATTGACCATGGACTGATTCCTCTGGCCAGTGTATTTATTGAACCTGCTAAAGTCTTGTTTTTAAATAATGCCATCAATCACGGGATTCTAGGCCCGCTCGGTATTGTGCAGGCTGCCTCGGCGGGCAAGTCCATTTTGTTCATGCTGGAGCCCAATCCCGGTCCGGGTGTTGGCGTATTGCTGGCCTATACCTTTTTTGGCACCGGAATCGCCAAGAAAACTGCTCCCGGCGTTGCGATCATTCATGCCTTTGGCGGCATCCATGAACCGTATTTCCCGTTCATTCTCATGAAACCGGTCATGATTCTGGCCTCCATTGCCGGTGGGGTATCCGGAACCTTTATTTTTCAACTCTTTCATACCGGCTTGGTCGCTACCGCTTCGCCGGGGAGTTATTTTTCCGTACTGGCAGTGGCGGCTCCTACCGATTATTTACCCATCCTGTTTGGTATGGGAGTGTCCACAGTCGTATCTTTTGTTGTCGGTTCGATTATCTTAAAGGCATTTCCCGATAAAGAGAATGAAGACGGGTTGACAAAAGCTATTGAGAAAAAAGATGCTATGAAACAGGCCGGAAAAAGCGATGCTGCGGTTATATCGGAGGCCGGTGAGATTAACCTTACCGGTAAGTCGATAAGAAAGATTATCGTAGCTTGTGATGCTGGAATGGGTTCTAGCGCTATGGGAGCTTCCTTGCTGAAGGATAAACTCAAAAAAGCCGGCCTGGCAATAGAAGTGAAAAATGTAGCGATTCAGGATATCCCCGAGGATGCGGAACTGGTAGTAACTCATAAGTCATTGACTGAGCAGGCGCGCCAAAGAAGGCCGGAGGCCGTACATGTTTCGATCGAAAATTTTCTTGTCAGTCCTAAGTATGATGAAATTGTAGAAATGCTGCGCCATATAAAATGATTTTATAATATAAAACAGGAAGACCGGTGATGTAGAGCCGGTCTTCCTGTTTTACTATGCCCTTCTTGTGGATGTAACGGGGATTTTTTCTTCGCAGGGGACACCTGTCTGACATTTGCCGCAGCCGTAACGGGGACGGTAACGGGCCAGGACACGGTCAAGATATTCGGCGCAGACTGTGTTGTCCTTGCCCGCTTCGCTGATGGCCAGCGGGGGACAGCGTAAGATACAGGCACCGCATTTGGTGCAGTATTCATCGACCCTTTCATAAGGGCGGGGTGTTGGCTCCAGGTAAGCATCGACAATCAGACTGCCGAAGCGGCCGGCTGAACCTTGTTGGGTAATGAGTGAACGGCTCAGGCTGAAGGTCCCCAGACCGGCGATAAAGGCGACATGCCGTTCCGACCAGTTGCTGCGCCGTTCCAAAACGGCAAAGCGTTCATCGAGAGCCGGGGCAAGCGCCTGCCAGCCGGCTTGGCGAAAGGTATCTGTCAGATGTCGACGCAGGGTATTATTGAAGAGTTCACCTTCTATACGGCCGTACAGCCATTCTCGGGCGGCTATTCCCAGGCGGCGGTTTGGCCGGCGTATTTCTTCGGTAAACGGAAGAAAATAAGAAATAACCGATACGGCGCCAGGCAGCCATTCAACCGGTGAAAGATGGTGGCTGCCGATGGCGCCCTGGTCCTTAAGACGATCAAAATAGGGATCGCCGGCGCTGGCGATTCCGACCAACGGATCACCATACAGCTTCAGTGACTGCAGTTCCTCCAAACAGTTGAGGGGACTGGTGGCAACGAAGCTATACACGAGGCTTTGAATATCGTTTAATTGCATGATTCATCGGACCTCCTCTGGTTTATAAAAAAATTCTGGGTATTGCCTTCTGCTTTCCTTTCATTGTAAGCTATTAGACAGAATTTGTATAATTTTTTCGGTAGGAAACTAGTGGTCCACCAGCGCTGAAACTACAATTCCTTTACGGTACTTTCTCCGTAAGGCCTCGTTGTCGTCGACTTACCTATGTTCGATAGGTGCGTCTCCTCCGCCTTGCCTTGCGGAAAAATTCCCGCAAATTAATTTGCACTTTTTACGTTGGCGAACCACTAGGGATGAAAATGATTTTGCGGGATTTTTATGTATAGTGATATATCGAATATGGAAAAAATATTGAATTAGGTGTATACTATGTACATCTGAAGGGAATGAAAGTATGAAAAACATTGTAGTTTTAGCTACAGGCGGCACCATTGCCGGCGTATCAACTTCTTCGACCGACACAACCGGCTATCGGTCGGCTATTTTAACGGTCGACGATATTATCAGTCAAATCAGTCCGCTTAAGACGATTGCCAATATCACCAGTGAACAGTTTGTTCAGTTGGACAGTGCCGATATGACCCATGAAGTTTGGCTGGAGCTGGCGCGACGGATCAGCAGTCTGCTGGAGCGGGAAGAGGTGGACGGAGTGGTTGTCACCCATGGTACTGATACGCTGGAGGAGACGGCTTATTTCTTAAATCTGGTGGTCAACAGTGAAAAGCCGGTGGTTCTGGTCGGTGCGATGCGCCCATCCACTTCGCTTAGCTGTGACGGGCCGATGAATTTGTATAACGCAGTTATTTTGGCGTCCAGCCCCCAGTCCTGGGGTAAAGGAGTGCTGGTTACCTTAAATGATACTATTCATTGCAGCCGCGAGGTGACCAAGACCAATACAGCGTTGCAGGATACTTTTAAGACGCCGGATGTGGGGAATTTTGGCTATGTCGTGGATGGCACGCCCTATTTTTACCGGATGCCGATTCGCAAGCATACGTATATGACTTCCTTTCCGATTGAGAAAATAAAAGAGCTGCCGCAGGTGGATATTATTTACGGTCATGTCAATGACCGGGGTACCTTGGCTTGTGCGGCTGCTGAGGCCGGCGCCAAAGGCCTTGTCTATGCCGGACTTGGCAATGGCAATATGTCAAAGCACATGAAAGACGTATTGGGCGTGATTCAGAAGCAAGGTGTTATCGTGGTGCGGAGTACACGGGTGGGCAGCGGTGTAGTTACCCGCAATGGAGCCGTCGATGATGATCAGTACCGGTTTATTGCCGCCGATAACCTGAATCCGCAAAAGGCCCGGATTTTGCTGATGCTGGCATTAACCCAGACCGCTAGTCTGGAGGAGATTCAAGCAATTTTCTGGGAGTATTAGCAAAAAGTCTAGGGCGTGTCTTCACACCCTAGGGGAATAAATCTCCCGGCGACAGGGCATACTAAAAGCAAAGACAATAAGGGCTGTTTGTCACAGCCTTGTCATAATTGTTTTTTATCCTTACATATATGAGCGAGGTGATTGGAATGAAAACTTATAAATGGCGTACCCATCCGGTTATTTTGTTTACCAGCATGCTGGTGCTTTACACCGTTGGCCGATCGATAGCATCTATGATACAATAGATTTCTTCTTGACATACAGTATTTTACAGGATATCATATTCTATAACAACTGCATGCATAACAGCATTGAGCGGGATGAGTACATAGCTTTCCCCTTTAGTTCAGCGAGCCGGTGATCGGAGTTTCCGAAGGTGCAATGACCGGCCTATAAGGTGCTATGGAATGGCCCCGTGAGCTGCCCACCGAAGGTCTTTTGATTGGTAGGCTGGGCCGTACGCCAACGTTAGCGGGCTAGGGTATCGGATAGCAATATCCCGTGCCTGAACAGAGGAAAACGCAGGTTTTCGAAAAAGGGTGGCATTGCGAGCTATTTCGCCCCTTAGCGGGTGAAATAGCTTTTGTGTTCTCTTTGGAGAAATCATAGCGTCCATAAGGGTGGCACCGCAAAGTCATTTGCCCCTTACCGGGAAAATGGCTTTTTTTGTATTGTCACAAAGCATAAAGCTTCTGCCGGCGTCCAGAAAGATTTGGCACAGGCGGATCATTCTTAATTTTTATACTCAGCATATTAAGAAGTGATAAGGAGGGTATGATATGGCAAGCTACAGACTGGTTTCCCGGGAATATAAGGCTGAAGATACGGTCATCCGCTTAGGCGACGTGGTTATTGGCGGCACCGCCAAAGTGTTTATTGCCGGCCCTTGTGCCGTGGAGTCGCGGGAACAGCTATTGACTACGGCCAGACTGGTACGCCAGGGCGGCGCGCAGATTTTGCGGGGTGGCGCCTTTAAGCCGCGGACATCGCCCTACGATTTTCAGGGTTTGGCCGAGAAGGGGCTGGAGTATATGGCGGAGGCCCGGGCACTGACCGGGTTAAAAATTGTTACGGAAGTGCTGGAGCCGGACGCAGTGCCGGTCGTGGCACAGTATGCAGACCTATTACAGGTTGGCGCCCGGAATATGCAAAACTTTTCCCTGCTTAAAGCGGTGGGGCGATCCCAGAAACCGGTCGTGTTAAAGCGGGGGCTTGCAGCAACTATGGATGAATGGCTGCAGGCGGCCGAATATATTCTGTACGAAGGCAATCAACAAGTTGTTTTTTGTGAACGGGGAATTCGCACCTTTGCTACGCATAGCAGGAACACGCTGGACATGAGTGTTATTCCGGCGCTAAAGCAAGCAAGCCATCTGCCGGTCATCGTCGATCCCAGTCATGCAACTGGCCGGCGCGACCTGGTGGCCCCGATGTCTCTGGCCGGTTTGGCCGCCGGAGCGGACGGCATCATGATAGAGATGCATCCTAATCCGGAAATCGCCCTATGCGACGGTCCCCAGTCTCTGTATCCCCAGGAATATTTTTTGCTGATGCAGGAGCTTCGGGCCCTGTCTGGCTTTCTTGGCGGATTAGCACGGCAAAAAGCCGTTGGCGAGTAGGCGGCTTATGGATATAGTCGCAAACCTGTTGCGAAACAGTGGTTATGTATACGAATTGATGTTGCATGATACTCCCCTCTTTTCAGTGCAGGAGGGTGCTGCTTATTTTCATATCGCCGAAGGCCAAACGGCACCTACCTTGCTTTTAAAAACAGATGATGGGTATAAGGCACTGGTGATAGCCGGTGACCGGGGCAAAATTAATTTTAAGGAAATTGCCGCTCTGGTAAATTGCAAGCGGGTTTGCCTGGCAAGTCGGAAGGAAGTCGAACAGGTAACCGGCTTTGCTGCCGGCTGTGTTCCGATGATTGGCCTTTCTGTGCCTTATATTTTAGACCGGCGCTTGTTCCGCTATGATTTTGTTTATGGCGGGTCGGGACAGCCGACGCGTACCCTGAGAATTGAACCTGCAGCTCTTCAACAGCTAAACCGGATTACGGCCATGCTGGAAACATAAAAAATAGGTAATAAAATAAATCGATAAATGTATTGACGGAATTGTCTAAAGAGTCATACAATTATAGTAGAAGGAAAAATGTTTGGAAGGGGACGATGAAATGCGAAACCTGATCGTCATTTTATTCGGACTAGGCCTTCTCTATTGTATGGCATATCTCCCTTCATTTATTTTCTTCGTCTTTGTCGGACAGTATATTCAGCCTATTCTGGGAGTATCACAGAAAGTATTTTTCATGGGCCTGAATGTTGTTTTTGTCACACTATTTTTAAGTTATGTATTCCTCAATCACCATAGGCAGCGGTACCATTAAAGCCAGTTAACGTAATGGAGCCAAGGAGAAGTTTCCTTGACTCTTTTTTTGTCGGTATAGTATAATCGTGCTATTAAAATAGGGGGTGTTTTTATGCCGGCTGAAATTGACTTACATACACATTCCTATTTATCGGATGGTACGCTAAGTCCGCGGCAAGTGATTGAACTTGCCGCCAGGAACCATATCGGCGTGATTGCACTGACCGACCATGACTGTATTGAAGGAATTGCCGAAGCGCAGCAGGCGGCTGATGAGTACCAGGTTCAACTTGTGACGGGGATTGAGATCAGCGCCCGTTATAAGGACGGCAAAACACTGCATATTCTTGGTCTGGGCATTGATCTATATAATCGCGAATTTGCCGAAGCTTATCAAAAGATTAAAAAGAACCGGGATGGCAGCATTGACGGGATTATTGCCCGATTGAACGAACAAGGTGTCGCCATAAGCCGTGAACTCCTTATACCTTACAGGGCTGGCCAATATTTAGACCGGTATGCGGTATTGCGATATTTTATGGCGAATCGCTTATGTGTCGAACCTCAGGCTGTATGGGACATCTACCTGGATAAAATTCCCTATGGCGAGGGTGAAATGTGGACGGTGGAAAGTGCTTTAAAAACGATAAAAGCAGCGGGCGGACTTTCCTTTTTGGCCCATTATACCAAACGAATTGGGCTTGCCGGCTATTCACCGGCAGAGATGAAAAAGCATATATTATATTTAAAAGAAAAAGGGCTTGATGGGCTGGAACGGTTCTATCCTTCATTTAGCCCTGCTGAAACTGCCTATGCCGATGAACTGATTGCCGAATTTGATTTACTGCCGTCGGGTGGCACCGATTTTCATGGTTCCAACCGGACAGGCATTGACTTAGGCACAGGGGATGGGAGTTTTGGCGTGCCCCATTGCGTTTATGAAGCCATCCGGGAGGCTCTTAATTCCCCGCAAAGTGGCAGGAAATGACTTCAATAATAGCGAAGTAGTAACGATATAAAATACGGTAATACTACATGGGTAGGCTTACTCAGGAGGTAAGGGTATGAGTATGGAGACGTTGGCGCGGCAGGTAAAGGAAGCTTCGATCCAGTTGGCCGGAGCCGGTGCAGAACTGAAAAATGACGCATTGGCCCGCATTGCCGATGCGCTTCTGGCGCGTAAAGACGAAATTATAAAGGCCAATGAGGCAGATCTAAGACGGAGTGAACAGGAAAATTTGGCGGCTCCTTTGCTCAAACGCCTGAAATTTGATGAGGCAAAACTGCAGGATGCCATTGACGGGATTCATAGCCTGATTCGTTTAGAAAACCCGGTAGGCAAAACCATGCTGGCCACCGAATTGGATGAAGGTTTGGAGCTGTATCGGGTGACCTGTCCGATCGGTGTGATCGGTGTGATTTTCGAATCACGCCCCGATGCGCTGGTACAGATTTCCACCATTTGCCTGAAAAGCGGCAACAGCGTACTTCTAAAGGGCGGCTCGGAAGCCCGCGAAACCAACCGGATGCTGGCCGAGGTAATCCGGCAGGCTACGCTGGAAGCCGGCCTGCCAGCCAACTGGCTGGCGCTCTTAGAAACCCGCGAGGATGTCAGTGCCATGCTTAAAATGGACCGTTATATTGATTTGATTATTCCCCGCGGTTCCAACGAATTTGTTCAGTACATTATGAATAACTCAAAGATTCCCGTTATGGGCCACGCCGACGGAATTTGCCACGCCTATGTAGACGATGAGGCTGATGTGGCTATGGCGGTCAGACTGGTTACCGATTCCAAAACTCAGTACGTTTCGGTGTGCAATGCATTGGAGACGCTGCTGGTTCACGAGCGAGTGGCGCCGGAATTTTTACCCAGGCTCAAAGCCGAGCTGGACAAAAAGCAGGTGGAACTGGTTGGCTGTCCCAAAACCTGTTCCATCATTCCCATCGCGGCGGCTACGGAAGAGGACTGGAAGACCGAGTATCTCGACTATAAGCTGGCCATCAGACTGGTTGCCGGCCTGGAGGATGCTGTCTGGCATATCAATACCTATGGCTCCGGCCATACTGACAGTATCATCACCAAAAACCGGGAAAAGGCCGCACGGTTTATGGAATATGTGGATTCCGGCAATGTGATGTGGAACTGTTCGACCCGGTTTAGCGACGGCTTCCGTTACGGATTTGGCGCTGAAGTGGGAATCAGTACCAGCAAGATTCACGCCCGCGGCCCGGTCGGTCTGGAAGGTATGATTATCTATAAATATAAGGTGATCGGCAACGGTCATATTGTAGAGGAGTATGCCAACCGTTCCCGGCGCTTTACCCATAAAAAAATCAATAAGGATTTTCCTTTATAAAAAATTATAAACCTTACACAGCAAGTAGCTATCATGCCACTCGCTGTGTAAGGTTCTTTGTTTTAGCGGCGCACAAAGGAATAAAGGCAGACAAAAACATAATAGACGGCAACAAGGCCGGTAAAAAAGAGCGAGAACAAACCGCTTAGATAAATGCTGGCCGGATAGGGCCCGACGTTTTGCAAAAGCTCTAATGTCGGCACGGTTACTCTCCTTCCTGACAGTAATCTGTAGTTGTACATGAACGAGTCTTTTGGCCATCGCCGGTCGATTTTAATTTATTATTAAAAGCTTTCAGCCAGGTAATGACCAACAGCATCAGCGGGAGATAAATGGTATAAAGTTCATGGATATAACTGTTACCGAAGGAGATTCCAATAAAGCGATGGAAAACGAAATTGGGTATGGCGGTCAGGTTAATCCAGATCAGAAATGTTGCCATAGCGATAATGACCCTCTTTCTTTTAAACTTCAACAGGGTGGTCAGGGCCAGCACCGAGCCGTAGAAAAACAGCATGGCTTTAAATAGTCCGCCGACAAAAATCACGATGACGGCAATGGCATCGATATTGGTAATGATGTTGCCAATATTAATCATTTTGACAACTTCGATCAAGGGAATGGTTGTCGCTGCCGTAAAGGGGACGCCCAGCACGGTGATGATCAGTATGGTGGAAGCGACCAGTGAGGCACCTAGCATGAAAATCGCGGAAAACGCGTATTTTCGAATCAATTTGTTGTTATTTGCGTAACAGTAAAACATAAGAAAAACGACATCTTCGCCATAGGGAAAAGTGGAAAAAGAGGGATAAACCTCTGCCAAGACGGGCTTTATCCCGTTGGCCAGAATGGGCTGCAGTTCCTGAAGATGGACATTGCCGGATATGACAATTAATCCATACATCAGTATAAGGGATAACATGACAATAGGCATGAGAAATTCACTCATCCGGGCCAGTACTTCTATACCGTTAAAGGTAAGATAGATGATGAGCAGGATAAAAGCGCCCTGAATCGCCCAAACGGGAGTGTCGGGAAGTATGGTAATACCGATAAGTTCGGCAAACTCACTGAAATTTAAAGTGGAGACCCAGATGAAGTAGCCGGCAAAGGAAAGCGTGACAATGCTGCCTAAGAATTTTCCTAAGACGGCTGTATTGATTTCGGCCAGATTGTTCTCCGGGTAGTGTTTCTGCAATTCCGTGTGCAGCCATATGATGCCGAACCCAAGGACCAGACCGGACAGGACGACAAGCCAAGCGTCTTGTTTGGCCCGTATTCCCAGGGCAAAGATGGTGGAACTGCCTAAAGAATGCATAACCAGTAAACAGAAAATCTGATAGTTACTGATGTGTACAGTGCTTTTCATTGTACGGTTTACCTCGTTAATAATAAGTGAATTAAAAATTGCGTCAAGAAGAAGTTGCCGCCTTTTGCTGAAATAGTATGATCCGGCAACGAAACCACAGGGGGAAGCGGTCATTCTTCTCTTAACATATCATAGGGCCTGTTTCTGCTGTTTACTTCCGGTTCGGGCCCTTCCTTTTCGATGAGGGATTTTTGTAGTAACCCGGTTCTTCTGATTTTTGTGGTTACTTTTAGCGTATATTCCACGTGGGGGAAGATGTCCGGCCAGTCGGCCTTGATCTTTTGCCATTCATCAGGGTAGTTGTCATACAGCACTTTGCCAAAACCGAAAATATCGGCACCATATTCTTTTTGTACTTTATTAATCGTATCGCTGACTTCTGCTTCAATAGCCTGCTGTTGTGCCTGGTTGATTTCCGCCAGGACCGGAAGCTTAGAAATATCGTCAAGACTTTGTTGTTCGGCAATGTCGCCTTCTTCGGTAATTTTAATAGTAAAATGGTAGTTCCCATCCTTTAATTCAGGCTTGATATGGCTGGTAGCGCCTTTAATGTTAATCGTAATTAATTTACCAGCTTCTTTCGGTGAGGGAACCTGGATCATTCCATTCTTTACTTCTCCTGTCACCCAGTTGAGGCCTCTTGTTTCACGGTCAGTAAGAAAACCGGCCAGTTTATCTTTCTTGAATACGGCAGTACCGGCCAGGCTGACTCCTTTAGCCGCTCCTTCTTTATCGGCTGAGGGGAGGCATTCTACAATCTCCAGAGCTCCTGCAAAGGGATCATTTGTATCACTGCCAAGATCTTTTAAAAATTCCAATAGACTGGGGGTACTAGCTTCGGAATGAAACGTGCTGCGCCTAATGAGTGCATTTAAATAAGTTGCCTGGATATTTTCGATTCCGTGTTTTTCGCTGATGATTTCTCTGGCCGGTACCCCTTTGGCAATGAACAGCCAGAGTATGGGGCGTATTTCGGAAGATCTTCCCCAAAAATCTAAAAGCGGCAATAAGCCTTTACGGGCAAGCTTCTCATCGATGACTAGCAGCTTATTGTGAGAAAAAAATGGCTTTCGGTCAAGTTCTTTGGACATGTTTTTAATAGCGTCGGCTATGGTGGCACCTTTGGCGGTAATGAGTTGGACCGGTCTTTTTTCACCGCCGCTGCTGCCTTCTTGCTTCAGTGCTTCCGGTTTTACCACTTGTGCGGTTAAAAGGATACCGTCACTTTGCGGGTCCTGATCCAGGGCGACTGCCAGAACGATGCCAAGCTCATTTAATTCTTTGCGGCTCCAACAGCCTGTTAACAGCGTAAGGCAGAGGAGAATTATTGCCAGAGTAGAAAAAGTCCGGATCATTCAGTGTCACCTTCTTCGTGGTCGGGGGTGTGCGATCTTGCTGAAACGGCCTGGCGCCGTGAACGTTTCCAGGTAATTGATTTAGGGCGGGAGCGCATCATCCATAGCGGAGCCCGGACCAGGGAATCTTTTAATTCGGCTTTTATTGTAGGAGCAAATGGTGCCAAATAAGGCGAACCAAACGAGCGCAGAGAGCACAGATGGCCAAGAATGAAGAGAATACCCAGCGTAACACCGTATAAACCGAAAATGGCGGCCAAGCCAAGCAAGGTAAAGCGAAGCAGTACAATCGCGTCCAGCAGCGGCGTCAGGATGAAACCGGTAATGGCTGTCAGAGCTGCGATAATGACCATAGGCGCACTGATAATGCCTGCCTGTACGGCTGCCTGCCCAACTACCAGTGCACCGACAATGCTGACCGCCTGCCCGATAGGCCGGGGCATCCGGACACCGGATTCCCTGAGTATTTCAAAAATAGTTCCGATAATCAGCGCCTCGAGAAAAGCCGGAAAAGGAATCCCTTCTCTTGCCGCTGCCGCCGTGATTAAGAGAACGGTAGGAATCATCTCCTGGTGGAAGGTCTCTAACGCTACATATAAGGCGGGAGCTGTTAAGGTAATGAGGAAGGCAATAAAACGGAGCCAAAGCACCACGGTAGCTAAATAAGGACGGGAATAGTAGTCTTCGGCGGACTGAAATGTTTCGACAAATAACTGAGGAACGGTAAGGACGCAGGGAGTGCCGTCGCAGAGCAGGGCGATTCGTCCTTCCAATAGTTTGGCGGCTATAATATCCGGCTTTTCTGAATTGCCAATCGTGGAAAAAGGGGAAAAGGGGTTATCTTCAATATACTGTTCAATGTATCCCGATTCTAAAATAGCATCGGTATCGATCCGGTCAAGCCGGGCTTTCACTTCCTTCAGAATATTTTCATTGGCAATACCGCTGATATAGGCGATACAAATATCCGTGCGGGTCTGCCGGCCAAGTTTTTTAGTTTCCAAAACCAGATTGGGATTTTTGATTTTTCGCCTGAGCATGGAAGTATTGACACGCAGCGTTTCGGTAAATCCCTCGCGGGGGCCTCTGATTGCGTTTTCCGTATTCGGTTCGGAAATGTTTCTTGTGCTCCAGCCCCGTAGCCCCAAAATAAAAGCGGTATCATAGCCGTCGATAAATAAGACAACAGAGCCTGATAAAATGTTGTCCAAAGCTTTATTAAAGAATTGTGATTCCATGAGCTCCGAGACACTGAGAATGCTTTCCTTCACAAGGGTATAAGTATCTTGGGGCAATGCCTGGTTGGTGTTTTCTGTATCGCGGGCATCAATCATCAGTGCTTTGATAATGTGGGTATCCACTTTTTCCTTATCGGCCAAACCATCGATAAAACAGATAAAGGCCTTGGTTTGGGATGTATCACCGATTTTAAATTCCCGGAAAATTGTATCGCTGCTTTTCCCTAAAGCCCGTTTCAGATAGATTAAATTAGCTTCTAAGTCGGGGCTGATAACACCCTGCGTGACGTCTGCAGATGGTGTAAGGGGTGTAGCTTGCTGGGCCTGTAAAGATTGCAAAAAGCGTATACGTCTTAAGAATTTTTTGTAGATGCTTTTCACCCCAAATGCCGGAAGCAGGATCTAACTTTTTAGTATTATTTACTTTTGCTTATTAATTATTCCTCTCGAAGAAATACCTGGAACTTAATATGGCGGACTGGATTCTATACAATAGAAAACAACCTTCGTTTGCTATAGCAACCGGAGGTTGTTTTCTATTATCATCCAGCTATTGGCTTTAAGGGCAGGGTGTCCAAGCCGGCGCACTTTGCAAATAACCATTCATTCCTGATGAAAGTGATTGTTTGACACAAAAAGTCACAAATAGGGTTTAATTGACATTTGATTAGGAAAATGATAAATTTTAATCAATATTTAATCAAAAAATAATCAATAAATTGCAAAACTTTATAAAAATATACTCAAAAACATTATATATAGTAAAAAAATATAAAGGGGGATGAAAATGAACAGGTTGTGGATTATTGTTTTGACAGTTGCGATGACTGCTTTGCTGACAGCCGGCTGTAGCCGGCAGGTAGCGCCTGCCTTACAGGGGGGTGATCATACGGCGGGGAATGCAAAATTCGTTGTGGGCTATACGAATTTGGATGATACCGATGTGATTTGTACCAGCCGTAAGAATTCGCTTATGCGTTATGCCCAACAGGATGCCGGTATGGAAATTCGTTTTGCCGATGCTAAGGGCAATATCAACAAGCAGCTGGATCAGATTGATGAATTTATTGCTCAAAAGGTCAATGCCATTGTTATTCTGGCTGTGGATTCCAATGAAATTATCCCTGGCGTAAAAAAGGCCAATGCAGCGGGAATTCCCGTAATTGCCCTGGGGAATCAGATCAACGGAGGAGAATTTACCTTCATTGGGGTGCCCAATTATGATGCGGGGAAAATACAGGGGGAATTTATGCGGGACAGGCTTCCGCCAAAGGCCCGTATTCTTTATGTTCAGGGGACTAATGGCTTATATCATGCGACGGAACGCTGGAAGGGCTTTAAAGAGGCGTTGCTGGATAAAAGGCCGGACATTATCTTACTTGATAGTTTGTCAGGCAATTATGACCGGGCGGAAGGGTTAAAACTGGTAGAGAATTGGATACGGATTTTTCCGCAATTTGATGCGGTTATTGCTGCTAATGATCAAATGGCCATGGGCGCCATTGAGGCACTGAAAATGTCCGGTCGATTGCAAGGCGTAATGATTTCGGGTGTGGATGGAATCGATGATGCCTTACAGGCGATTAACCGGGGAGAGATGTCGCAAACCTTGCTGCAGGATACGGAAGGGCAGGGGAAGGTGTGCTATGAATTGCTGCAAAGTATTGCTAGAGGAGAAAAGCCGCCCAAGGAGGTTATGGTGCCGTTCAAGCCTGTTACCCGGGATAATCTAGCGGAATACTTGAAGTAGCTTTCAGGTTGGAACTGGTATGCTGCCTATTTGTGGAGGGAGGAATCATAATGTTTATCAACCGGAAAGTACAAACCAAGGTGTTGCTATTGTCTGCGGTCATGCTGGTCATTGTTTGTATTATTGGTGGATTTGGATATTTTTACATAGCCCAGTCCAAACAATCTATAGATTCTATTTACTACAATAATTTGCTGGCAACACAATATTTAAATGACGCCAGTAATCAATTGCGGGCGATGGAAGTCGACGCTACCCATGTTATTCTGTTAAGGCAAAAACCGGTCAGTAAGACCCTGCTTGCCGATTTGGAGCGAAAGGCAGCGGCTATGGCGGAGGATATTCAAAAACTGAAACAGGTAAAACAGAGTGAAAAGGCTATAGCGGTAATAACCCAGGTGGAAAGTGATTTAACTAAATACCGGGAGAATATCCGCCAGGCAGAGTCGCTGCAGCTTGCCGGTAGGCAGGATGAGGTCTTAGTGACGCTATTGTCTGTCAAACATATTGCCGATGCCTTTGCGGAACTGACTCCCGATAATGTCAGTCAGGCGAAAAAATTGCTCAGTCAAAATGACAGTTCTTTTAAAACTTCGGTGACACTGTTCGTTCTTATCATACTGGTAAGTCTTATTGTGGGAGGTGTATTGACCTCTTTAATTTCCCGGAGTATTTCCAAGCCGTTGGAAATTGCTATTAAACATTTGGATCATGTGGCGAGAAGAGATTTTGGCCAGAGCATTCCGTCCCAGTTGCTGGAGCGCCGGGATGAAGTCGGCAATATTGTCAGGGCTATCGCTACGATGAAACAATCGTTGACGGATACCATTCTTAAAATCAAGGATAAATCACAAACGACAGTGAGCGATGTAGGCTATGTTCAACAGTTAATTGAAGAACTGGATGCCAATACCAGGGATATTTCAGCATCAGCCATGGAAAGCTCTTCCCGGATTGAGGAATCGGCAGCGGCAGCTCAGGAAATAAAAAAGCTGTCGGACAGCCTGGAAGGTGATATTGACAGTATTGTCCAGCATGCTCAGGATGGGGAAGTGTATGCCGAGCAGATTAACGAGCGGGCTGCAAAATTGAAGGAATCGTCTTTGGCGGCAACGCAGCTTGCCGACCAGGTATATAAGGAGACAAAAGAGCATTTGGCAGCGGCGATTGAAGAGGCGAAAATTGTTAGCCAGATTAATATGCTGTCGGAAGATATTTTGAAGATATCGTCGCAGACTAATTTGCTGGCTTTAAATGCTGCTATTGAAGCGGCCCGAGCCGGTGAAGCCGGTAAAGGATTTTCCGTGGTGGCCGAGGAAGTCCGGAAACTGGCGGAACAATCCAATATGACTGCCGGACGGATTCAGCAAATAACAAACAGTGTGCTGATTTCAGTCAATAATTTATCGAAAGGCTCATTTGGCATTTTGGAATTCATCGATAATATTGTAAAGAAGGATTATGAGGCAATGGAGGTTACCGCGCAAAAGTACAGTGAAGATGCAAAATATATGAAGCAGATGGCCTCTGCCTCCAACCTTTCTTCGCAAGGCTTGGCTAACTCTGTTCGCACGATTGTGCGGTCTATGGAGGAAATTGCCCAGGCAACCATGTATAATGCGGAAGAAAATGTGAGGATTACGGAAAAAGTGACTGATATTGCCACGCAATCGGGTACTATTCTTTCTAAAACCACTGAGTTTCAGCTCAGTAGTTCCGATGTGCTGGCAGAGGTTTCTTTGTTTTCTATTCAATAAAAATAAATTTAGTGGGAGATAAGGAACTGACTGTAAGAAAAAACTGAAAGATAATTGAACTGTAGAGACAGCTGTTTTGAAAGCAAAAACTCCACCTGCTTACTGCAAGTGGAGTTTTTGCTTTCGGAATAACTAAACAAACTATAATATGATCGGGATAGTGAAGGTACTGGTTACACCGCCGGTGGCAGCATAAATAATCCGGTCGACATTGATGGCGACAAATGAGCCGGCCGCGAAGGTGGTAGATGTAAAGCCAAGGGCAACCGTGGTAACCACGCCGTCCACAAGGGTAGGAATCGCCGAAGTAAGCGAGGTTACTCCGGAGGCTTCCGATAATTGCAATACCAAAAATTCGCGGCTGTCTTCCACTTCCACTTCTAAATGACCGGGCTTGCAGCAGGGATCGGGTGGTTCCGGCTTCTTGCAGGGATCGGGCGGCTCGGGTTTACAGGGATCATGATGGCCGCCTTTGAATTGTTTGCGGTCATCATCCAGAACACCGATAAAACGGCCGGTAAGCTGCTGGAAGTCATCTAACACCAGGGTAACAATGGCTCCGCCGGCAAAGTCTAAACCTTTAGGAAGACCCATATCGTAATCGCTCCTTTGTTAATGTATTTGGTTTACCTACTTCATTGTATGCAGCCGCTAGGGGGATGGTTACTTAACAAGAATACCTGCAACTTCACTTGTTGCAGCCTATTTTTGAGGATATTTCCGACCGGAAAAGAAAAATTGGCGGCCCATAATTACTAACGCGTTCTGTGGCAAGCACATCACGGTCTGGATGGAATACAATATAGTAGACATAAGTTTCGGTGAGGTGAGAACGTTGTATATGAACTATCCAGGTGGTTTTAAACTGGAATTTGGTTCTCCGGTCACCGTGCTGACTACGGCAGCGACGGGAGGCCATAGCAGGCATAGGCGGCAAGGCGTGTTTACCGGGGTGGTTTTAGCGGAAAGCCAGCTTGATTTTAAACGGGGTAAACATATTTCCATTTCTTTTGCCGGTATGGGCGAAGAATCGTCCGAATGTGAAAGCGATTACGGTGAATACGAAGACTGTAAGGACAGTGAAACGGAAGAGACGGAAACTACAGAATACCAAAAACCGTTTAAAAAGAAAAAGGAAGAAGAGTTCCTGGTTATGGCCCTTACACAGCCTTCCTGTCCCTATGTAGCCGGTCAGATTGTATGGATCAATGTGGCGGAGATTGTTTCTATCGGTGCCGTATGCACTTCGCCGGTGCGGCGCTAGGTAACCGCTGATTAAATGAACCTGTCGGCCTGGTAGATTTTTTCGACTGGCAAGGAAGTAAAACCGCAGGAATAGCGGTCCCTATTGCAAGGTTTTGCTGACGCAGCCAGGCGGAAAAAGATCCGTCAGGACGTGCAGCGTGAATTAATCAGTGGTTACCTAGGGAGTTAGGCGTAAATAAAAGGACGGAGGATAGGCTCAAGCCTATCCTCCGTCCTTTTATTTATAACAGCCCCTACGGCAGGTCGGAATAACCCATTAGGTACTTATCGCATTCCCTGGCGGCGGCGCGTCCTTCCTGGATAGCCCAGACCACCAGGCTTTGACCGCGCCGGGCGTCACCGGCAGAAAATACTTTCGCCTGATTGGTGGCAAAGCTGCCATCCGGTGTTTTTATATTGCTGCGGCCATCCTGCTCGATCCCCAACTGGTTGAGCAAAGGCTCTTCCGGACCAAGAAAACCCATGGCTATGAGGACTAATTGAGCCGGCCAGATTTTTTCGGAGCCGGGGATTTCAACCGGAATAAATCTTCCGGCATCATCTTTCTTCCAGTCTACTTCCACAGTATGCAGTTCTTTGACCTGGCCGTCCGCATTGCCAACAATCTTTTTGGTCATAATGGCGAAGGCACGCGGATCATGGCCGAATAGGGCGATGGCTTCTTGCTGGCCGTAATCGGTTTTGAGTGTCTTAGGCCATTCCGGCCAGGGATTGGCAACAGTTCTTTCCAAGGCCGGGCGAGGCAGGATTTCAAATTGGACGACACTTTTGCAGCCGTGACGGATGGCGGTTCCCACGCAGTCGGTGCCGGTGTCGCCGCCACCGATGACGATGACATCTTTGCCGTGGGCAGAGATAAATTGTCCGTCTGCCAGATTGGAATCCAGCAGACTTTTCGTATTGGCCCGCAAAAAATCTACGGCAAAGTGGATGCCACGGTTTTCACGGCCCGGCGCGTTGAGATCCCTCGGCTTGGTAGCGCCGGTACAGAGGACGACAGCATCAAAGTCCTGCAGCAATTGGGTGGCGGGAAGTGTTTTGCCGATTTCCACGCCGGTGCGGATGCTGATTCCCTCATCAGACATTTGCCGGGTACGGCGCAGGACTACCTGCTTATCCAGTTTCATGTTGGGTATGCCATACATCAAGAGGCCGCCGGGCCGGTCGCGTCGTTCAAAGACGGTTACGGTGTGCCCAGCCTGATTTAACTGGTCGGCGCAGGCAAGGCCGGCCGGGCCTGCGCCGACAACAGCTACTTGCTTGCCGGTCCGTACAGTCGGCGGCTGCGGTTTGATCCAGCCTTGTTCATAGGCGCGGTCAATAATGGCGCATTCATTGGCTTTGATGGTAATCATCGGTTCATTGATGCCTAAGGTGCAAGAACCTTCACAGGGAGCCGGGCAGACCCGGCCGGTGAATTCGGGAAAATTATTGGTTTTTAGAAGCCGCTGCAGCGCTTTTTTCCAGAGACCGCGGTAAATCAGCTCGTTCCATTCGGGAATGAGATTGTTGATCGGACAACCAGAGGCGGCGCCACTGATCAGCAGGCCCGAATGGCAGTAGGGTATGCCGCAGTCCATGCAGCGGGCGCCCTGCAGGCGCTGCTCTTCTTCCGGCAGTCCGGCGTGCAGTTCGCTCCAGTCGCCGACGCGTTCCAACGGTGGCCGGTCTGCCGGTACTTTTCGTTCATATTCAATAAATCCAGTCGGTTTTGCCATCACTCTAACCTCCCGTCAATTTCCGCCGACCCGGGCCAAATCGCGGTGATTTTCTTCAAAGGCCGTCATCAAGGCCTCGTCACCGGTTAAGCCCTTGCCGTAGGCGCGCTCAATGGCTTGCAGCATGCGCTGATAATCTTTGGGAATGATTTTGACGAAAGCAGTCCGGAAGGTTTCCCAATTTTCCAGCAGGTACCGGGCCCGGCGACTGCCGGTGTAATCCCGGTGCTTTTGAATCATGGCTTTTACCTGCGTCGCTTCCGCCTCGTCCGTCAGGCCGGTCAGTTCGACCATTTCCTGGTTGCAGCGGCGCGAAAAACTCCGGTCTTCGTCCAGTACGTAAGCAATGCCGCCGGACATGCCTGCCGCAAAATTCCGGCCGGTGGGGCCGAGAATTACGACCCGGCCGCCGGTCATGTATTCGCAGCCATGGTCACCGACTGCTTCCACTACGGCATGCAGGCCGCTGTTGCGAACGCAGAACCGCTCGCCGGCTACGCCGTTGATGTAAGCTTCGCCGGAAGTGGCGCCATAGAAGGCGACGTTGCCGATAATGATGTTGTCTTCCGGCGGGAAGCTGGCGTTTTGCGGGGCGCGGACGATGATTTTGCCGCCCGAGAGCCCTTTGCCGGTATAATCGTTGGCGTCCCCTTCCAGCAGCAAAGTTATGCCGCGCGGCACAAAGGCACCGAAGCTCTGTCCGGCCGAACCGGTGAAGGAGAGCCGGATGGTATCTTCCGGCAGGCCGGCGGCGCCATATTTACGGGTCAGTTCACTGCCCAAAATGGCTCCTACAGCGCGGTCGGTGTTTTCGATCGACAGGCTGGCCGTCACGGCAGTCCCTGTCTCTAAAGCCGGCCGGCAGAGGTCCAGTAAAACCCGGCGGTCCAGCGATTGTTCCAGCGCGTGGTTCTGTGGTATCTGGCAATAGCGGCCGACGGTTGCCGGCACCTGAGGCCGGTGTAATATACCCGAATAGTCCAGTCCTTTGGTTTTCCAATGTTCAATGGCGGGCTGCATTTCCAGCAGGTCGGAACGTCCCACCAGTTCTTCCAGTCTCCTGATGCCGAGCATAGCCATGATTTCCCGCAATTCTTCGGCGATAAACCGCATGAAATTCACCACATGCTGTGGATCGCCGGTAAATTTCTTCCTGAGCTGCGGGTTTTGTGTAGCAACCCCTACCGGGCAGGTATCGAGATGGCAAACCCGCATCATGACGCAACCAAGAACAACCAGCGGTGCCGTGGCAAATCCGAACTCCTCGGCGCCCAGCAGTGCGGCAATAGCCACATCACGGCCGGTCATCAGCTTACCGTCGGTCTCCAGGACCACCCGGCTGCGCAGATTATTTAAGAGCAGCGTCTGATGAGTTTCAGCCAGGCCCAGTTCCCAGGGGAGTCCGGCATGGCGGATGCTGGTCCGTGGCGACGCGCCTGTGCCGCCGTCGTAGCCACTGATTAAAATGACATCGGCCAGTCCTTTGGCCACGCCGGCGGCAATGGTGCCGACGCCGGCCTCGGAAACCAGTTTAACGCTGATCCGGGCCTGCGGGTTGGCATGCTTCAGATCGTGGATAAGCTCTTTTAAGTCTTCAATGGAATAGATATCGTGATGGGGCGGGGGTGAGATCAGTCCGACACCCGGCGTGGAATGACGCACTTTGGCAATCCAGGGGTACACTTTGCCGCCGGGGAGCTGGCCCCCTTCGCCCGGTTTTGCTCCCTGGGCCATTTTAATTTGCAACTCCCGGGCGCTGACCAGGTATTCGCTGGTTACGCCAAAGCGGCCGGAGGCCACCTGCTTGATGGCGCTGCAGCGGGAATCGCCGTTCCCATCGGGTGTGAAGCGGGCCGGGTCTTCACCACCTTCGCCGGTATTGCTTTTGCCGCCAAGCCGGTTCATGGCGATGGCCAGCGTTTCATGGGCTTCCTGACTGATTGATCCGAATGACATGGCGCCGGTTTTGAATTTTTTTACAATGCTTTCCACCGTTTCGACCTCTTCCAGTGGAATGACTGTAGCGGTTTTAAACTGCAGCAGCCCGCGCAGGGTGCAGCGCTTTTGATTGGCGTCGTTGAGCAGCCGGGAATATTCCTTAAAGGTCTGGTAATTGCCGGTGCGGCAGGCATATTGCAGCTTGTGAATGGTTTCCGGATTGTACAGATGATGTTCGCCGTCCCGACGGTATTGGTAGTAGCCGCCGCTGTCCAATTCCACCGCAGTGAAAGGACTGCGGGGAAAGGCGCTGCGGTGGCGAAGCTGTGTTTCCCGGTGGATTTCCTGGCTGCCGATGCCGCCAATGCGGGAGGGGGTCCGGGTAAAGTAGGTATCGATGAAATCGACGTTTAACCCGACGGCTTCAAAAATCTGAGCGCCATGGTAGCTTTGGATGGTGGAGATACCCATTTTGGAAAGAATTTTGACGACTCCCTTGGTGGCCGCTTTACAGTAGTTGGCGATGGCCTTGGCCGCCGGAATACCGGTGAGAAAGCCCGTGTCAATCAACTGTTCAATCGAAGCAAAGGCAAGGTAGGGATTGACGGCTGATACTCCGTAACTCAGCAGGCAGGCGAAATGGTGAATTTCCCGCGGTTCCCCCGATTCCAGAATCAGGCTGGCCCGGTTTCTAAGACCGGTGCGGATTAAATGGTGGTGCAAACCGGCGACTGCCAGCAAGGAAGGAATTGCAGCCTCCTGTGGGTTGATACCGCGGTCGGACAGGATGAGCAGATTGGCGCCAGCCTCAATGGCGGCAGCAGCCCGGTCACAGAGGACCGCCATTGCCTTAGCCAAGCCGTCTTTTTCCGGGGAAGCCGGATAGAGCAGGGACAGGGTGGCCGTTTTAAAGCCGGGGAGGTTAAGCTGTTTTAACTTTTGGAGTGCCTGGTTGTCAAGAATGGGTGTGGCCAGTTTAAGCCGGCGGCAGCTGGCGGCCGTAGGCCGGAGCATATTGCCTTCCGAGCCCAGCAGTATATCCGTGGAGGTTACGATGGCCTCGCGCAGGGCGTCAATCGGTGGATTGGTGACTTGCGCAAAGAGCTGTTTAAAATAGTCGAACAGAAGCTGCGGCTTTTCCGATAAAACCGCCAGTGGAATATCGATACCCATAGCGCCGATCGGCTCAATGGCCTCTTTGGCCATGGGCGTTAAAATGATGCGAAGCTCTTCATAGGTATAGCCAAAGGCCTTTTGCTGCTGGACGAGCGTTGCCGCGTCAACAGCAGCGGCTGGTTCCGGTGCCGGCAGGGTGTCGAGCGAAACCATGTACTGGTTGAGCCATTCGCGGTAAGGCTGACTCGCAGCCATCGTATGCTTCAGTTCCTCGTCGTTGATCATGCGGCCTGCTTCGGTGTCGATGAGCAGCATTCTTCCCGGATGGAGCCGTTCCTTTTGCCGGATTTTTTCCGGCGGCATATCAATAACTCCCACTTCGGAAGCTAGGATAACGGTATCATCGGTAGTGACGTAGTAACGGGAGGGGCGCAGACCGTTTCTGTCCAGTACGGCGCCAATCTTCGTGCCGTCGGTAAAGGCCATGGCCGCCGGGCCGTCCCACGGCTCCATCAGGCAGCTATGATATTCGTAGAAGGCTTTTTTCTCATCACTCATGCTTTCGTGGTGAGTCCACGGTTCGGGGATCATCATCATGATCACATGGGGCAGTGCCATGCCTGCATGGAGCAGAAATTCCGCGCAATTGTCAAACATGGCTGAATCGCTGCCATTCTGATTGATGACCGGCAGTACTTTGGGCAGATCATTGCCAAAGCTGCTGTCTTTGAACATGGCTTCCCGGGCGTGCATTTGATTGACGTTGCCCCGCAGGGTGTTGATCTCGCCATTGTGGATCATGTAACGGTTGGGGTGAGCTCTGGGCCAACTGGGGAAAGTATTGGTGCTATAGCGGGAGTGAATAAGCGCCAGCGCTGTTTCGCAGGCGGGATCGGTCAGATCGGGGTAAAAGCGTTCCAACTGATCGGCCTTCAGCATGCCTTTATAGACAATGGTACGGGAAGACAGACTGGCTACATAAAAGTCCTCCGGGGCTTGTGCTGCCAGCCGGGCAGCCACCTTCTCGGCGCTTTTGCGGATGACAAACAGTTTTTTCTCAAACTCCTGTGGTGCCAGTCCCGCGCCGGCAATAAATACCTGACGGATGTGCGGCCGGCAGTCGTGCGCCGTCTTACCCAGGCAGGACGGGTCGACCGGAACGTCACGCCAGCCCAACAGTTGCTGTCCTTCTGCTTGAATGATTTCTTCCAGGCTGGTTTCATACTGGTGGCGCAGTGTTTCCTGGAGAGGCAGGAAAACCATACCTACGCCATACTGGCCGGGCGGCGGTAGCGTGATATGCTGATCGGCGCAAACCTTAAGAAAAAAACGGTGGGGGATTTGCAATAAAATCCCTGCGCCATCGCCGGTATCCGGCTCGCTGCCAACACCGCCGCGATGAGTAAGATTTTTCAGGGCTTGTAAAGACTGACGGAGTATGTCGTTGGATTTTTCTCCTTTCATATGTACGACAAAGCCCATACCGCAGGCATCATGTTCGAATTGCGGGTCATACAGTCCCTGCTTTTCCGGTACGTTATAACTTCTCATATCTCGCCATCCTTTCCGCATGATTCATGCCAAGTCGCTGCCTGATTGCAGGCAAAAGGCTGAACCGATTCTGCTTTATCCTTGCATGCTTTAATGTAATAAAAAGAAAAAGTGGTGTATAAGTAGTTACTTTCGAAATATGGTATCAAATTCCTGCAAGCTGGGAAGGTTTTTATTGGTATTTGTCGTAAGCGGTAGATAAGGCCGCTGCAGGTATTATATATAATAGGAATTACTATGTTAGTCTGAGGGAAAAAATATCAGCCCATGTAATTCCTTCTAATAAATTTTTGTCGGTGAAGCAGCAGCCAGCAGTTTGGCCGTCGGAAAATTCCGGCAGGCAACCGCTAGGCAGCTATACTCAAGGCGCCGCTCACTTGACATTTAGCGCAGAGATTACTACAATGAGGGACGAGTACTGTAAATTATTTCATCATAATAAATAAAAAGGTCCTGCTATATGGAGTTTGGAGGAATTATAGATGAGCTTTGAAGAAACGCTGAATTTGACTATGCTGGCCGACTTTTATGAATTGACCATGGCCAATGGATATCTTGAGGGCGGTCTGGAGAACCGGATTGCCTATTTTGATATTTTTTTCCGGAAGATTCCTGATAACGGCGGCTTTGCCATTATGGCAGGCGTCGAGCAGGTGATCCGTTATTTGGACAAGCTCCAGTTTAACGAGGAAGATATTGCCTATTTGCGCAGTAAAGAATTATTTAGTGAGAAATTCCTACAATATTTAAGCAAATTTAAGTTTAGCTGTGATGTATGGATGGTGCCGGAGGGAACGCCGATATTCCCGCACGAACCTATCCTCACCGTTCGGGGACCTGTCATTGAAGCGCAGTTTATCGAAACCATGCTGCTCTTAACGATCAATCACCAAAGTCTGATTGCTACCAAGGCCAACCGGATAGTCCGGGCGGCGGAGGGCCGGCCGGTCATGGAGTTCGGCTCACGGCGGGCCCAGGGTTATGACGGGGCGATTTTTGGCGCCCGGGCCTCCTATATCGGCGGTTGCGTAGGCACGGCCTGCACGCTGGCGGAGCGGGATTTCAATATTCCGGCCTTTGGGACGATGGCCCATAGCTGGGTGCAGATGTTTCCCAGCGAACTAGAGGCGTTCCGGGCGTATGCGCAGACTTATCCTTACGACTGTGTATTCCTGGTTGACACCTATAACGTACTCAAATCCGGTGTGCCCAACGCCATTAAGATTTTTGATGAAGAACTGGCGCCCCGGGGTATCCGCCCCAAAGGAATACGTCTGGACAGCGGCGACATCACCTATTTGTCCAAGCAGGCCCGCAAGCAGCTGGACAGAGCTGGCTATCCTGATTGCAAAATCGTAGTATCCAATTCGCTTGATGAATATATTATCCGTGAATTGCTGGTCCAAGGAGCTAAAGTTGATTCCTTCGGAGTAGGGGAACGCCTCATCACCTCCAAGTCAGAGCCGGTGTTCGGTGCGGTCTATAAACTGGCGGCTATCGAAGAGGACGGGATTATGACACCGAAAATCAAGATCAGCGAAAATGTGGAAAAGCTGACCAACCCCGGTTTTAAACAGGTATGGCGCTTTTTTGACCGGGAAACCGGCAAAGCCATTGCCGATGTCATTACGCTGGCGGACGAGGAAATTGACGAAAGCCGTACCTATGAGCTGTTTGATCCATCACATACCTGGAAGCGCAAGCGGGTTACCAATTTCCACGCCAGAAAACTGTTGGTTCCGGCTTATGTGAAGGGCGAGTGTGTCTACGACATTCCCGACTTAAAGACCGTCCGGGCCTACTGCCAGGAGCAAGTGGATACCCTGTGGGATGAAGTTCTTCGGTTCGAAAATCCGCATACCTATTATGTCGATTTGTCCAAAGCCTTGTGGCAGTTAAAAGAAGATTTGCTGGCAGAGTACTTGATAAAATAAACGACATAGAGAACCGACTGACGGGCTTAGGCCTGACAGCCGGTTCTTTTTATTTGGCGGAACTACTGCTGTACCGTGATCCAGAGATCGGCAGCACGGTTCTCCTCTGTGCTGTTGGGGATAATCTGCAATTTTCCTTTTCCTGCTTTGAGCGCCGTAAACACAACCCGGCCGGCATCCTTGCCCTCCTGTTCCTGTTTTACTATGTCGCCAATATAGGTATCACCGGAGGACCGGAAACGGGTGTTCTTGGTAAGGCCTGCCGCCGGTTCCAGTATCAGCTTCTGCCCCGGCTTGAGGGTCACATTGGCGTTGGTTAATTGGACCGGACCGGTGTCACCATATTTGTATATAACCTTAACCTCGGCGGGGGTGACTACCTGGGAGGGCGGTTTGGGCGTCGGGCTTGGCGAAGAGGGAGAAGTTTGATCAATCGGATTAATGTCAGTACAGCCACCGGCAAAGAGCAGTACTGTCAGCAGGACTATGGCTACCGGATACAGCCATATGGATTTGTATTTCATCACAACAACCTCCTCAACGGATTCCTTTCACCTTTAGTATGAATCAGTTTAAGGGCATTTATAACTCTTGCCATATATAAAGCAATATGTTACTGTGCCAATCCGGAGTGGGGACAGGTTGACAAAAATAAAAATATGAATTAAAATCAATTTGATAATTATCAAAGTATGATATAGTACGATAGAGGTTGTAAAAATGGATACAAAAAAAATGGCAAAGATATTTAAGGCTCTGTCACATCCCAATAGATTAGAGTTATACTTAAACATCGTTAAAGCGCATGAAGCCAGCTTTGAAACCGGAGATGAATGTTTTGTTACAGATATTATCGATTCTTTAAAAATCGGCGCACCGACTATTTCCCATCATATCAAGGAACTGGCTAATGCCGGTCTGATTTACACGGAGAAAAAGGGAAAGTTTTTAGTATGCAAAGTGAACGAAGAATTAGTGGAAGAAGTCGGTAATATGCTGGCATTACAACGAAAATAATTTTGCCATGAGTTTTTCTTTATCTAATAATTCGATACTTGTAAAAATATTAAATTGTTAAAAATTTATTATAGGAGTGAAACAGAATGAAAACGTTATTTGATCAGACCCGTATCGGCAACATCCGGTTAAAAAACAGGCTGATCCGTTCGGCAACAGGAGAGACGCTGGCTAAAGAAGGACATCTGTCTGCAGAACTCTTAGAAGTTTATGAAGAGTTAGCCAGGGGAGGAGTGGGAACCATTATCACCAGTTTTGCCTATGTTGTTGAATCGGAACAGCCTTTTCCTGGAATGCTGGGAATCTATAACGATTCTTTCATTGAAGAGTATAAACGGCTGACTGATATGGTCCATCGCTATGAAACCAATATTATTCTTCAGATGGTACATTGTGGTTCCTATAGGATGAAAGAAGCGGGTGGACAGGAAGTCTGGGGGCCCAGTGCCGTAGAAAATCTGCAGACTCATATTCAGCCTGGAGAGATGACAGTAGAGAATATCCTTGCCTTGCAGAAAGCGTTTGCCACTGCGGCGGCCAGAGCGAAGCAGGCAGGCTTTGACGGCGTTCAGATTCATGCTGCCCATGGCTTTTTATTGAACCAATTTCTGTCGCCTTACTATAATCGCAGAACGGATGAGTACGGTGGCACAATTGAAAATAGGTCGAGAATGATTTTGGAAACGTATTCGGCTGTTCGCGAAGCAGTTGGTGATAGGTATCCTGTGCTTATTAAACTCAATAATTCGGATGGCATGGAGCAGGGAATGACTATTGAAGATTCCAAATATGTGTGCCGGAGACTGGCAGAAGCGCGAATCGACGCCATTGAAATCAGCGGAGCATGGCACCAGTTTACAGCCCGCCAGGATTCCTATTTTAAGGAAACTGCTGCAGAAATAGCCGTGGAAAATAACATCCCGGTCATAGTAGTTGGCGGCAACCGTGATTATCAGGCAATGACGGAAATCCTTAACCAAACGGCCATCAAGTATTTTTCATTTTCCCGCCCCTTTATAGCAGAACCAGGGCTGGTCAACCGGTGGCAGCGGGGGATGTCAGCAGGGCAAAGTGTATCAGCTGTAATAGCTGCGCCAATTTAAACGGTGGATTAACCTGTATCCTCAACCGGTAAGAGAATTCTCACTCGGAAAAGAAAAGTTGAGGGAGTTTGGTTATCTTGATAACCCGGCGTGATTATCCCGGACAGCTTGAAGGCGAGACCGGAAATAGCTTCTGGTCTCGCCTTTTCTTCTTATTATGTAAGTATACGAAGTAGTTTCTTAAGAGAGTCTTTCCCTGATTTAGGACCCATGACTGAATAAGGAAGAAAGATGTTCGTCTATTTAACCGCCGGCTTGTTGGCGGCGCCCCATTGACTCATAAGTTCCAGAACAGGGATGAGCGTTTCTCCCTTGGTTGTTAGAGAGTATTCCACCTTAGGCGGGATTTGAGGATATTCTTTTCGGTTAATCAGGCTTTCTTCCTCCAGCTCCTTTAACTGCTGGCTCAGCATTTTATGAGTAATCGGTGGGATGCTGCGTTTGATTTCACCATAACGCTGGACGCCGTTTTGAAAGAGTTTGTATAAGAGAAGCCATTTCCATTTACTGCTGATAATAGATAAGGTATAAGTAATAGAACAGGTGCAGGTTTCTGTTGACCACTTTTTCATATATACTCTCCTTTTGGGTAGTAACTATCTTAAAAGTACATACTTCTCATTTCTTTTCTTTATTATACAATTATAGCAGAGTTTCTTATAAAAAAGAAAGGCAGGTATGCTATGAAAAAGGTGATTGCAGTCAATGGGAGTCCCCGCAAGCAGGGAAATACGGCGGTTTTACTGGAAAAGGCATTGGAGGGGGCCAGAGCAAGCGGTGCCGAAACCGAACTGATTCATCTGTATGATTTGCATTTTACAGGCTGTAGAAGCTGTTTTGCCTGCAAGCTGAAAGGCGGCAAAAGTTATGGCAAATGTGCTGTTGCTGATGATTTGCAGCCTGTTTCAGGCAGAATCGAAGAGGCCGATGCCTTAATTCTGGGATCGCCGATCTATCTGGGAACGGCAACGGGAGAAATGAGGTCGTTTATGGAGCGGTTGATTTTTCCGTATTTAGTTTATGATGAAGCCGGTACATCCTTGTTTCCGAAAAAGGTTGACCTAGGTTTTATTTACACGATGAATGTTTCTGAACAAGTTATGAAAGAATGGGGCTATGATCAATATTTTTCCTTCAATGAAAAAATGGCCGGTCGTATATTCGGCAGGGTCGAATCGCTTTACGTTACCGATACGTACCAGTTCTCCGACTATTCCAAATATGAATCGTCCAGATTTGATGCCGCGCACAAGCTCAAACGGCATCAGGAAGTATTTCCTATAGACTGTGAGAGTGCTTTTCAGATGGGAATCCGGCTGACCGGGGGAGACGGTGACAATGGCGCTGATTGAGGTCCGACCAGACTTATGCGTACAATGCGGCATTTGCTGCGAGGTATGTCCGATCAAAGTATTAAAAATGGAGGAAAATAAAGGCCCTATAGCGGTCAATCCGGAATTTTGCAATAGTTGTGGTCACTGCGTAGCTGTTTGTCCGACCAAAGCGCTGAATCATGAACGGGCGCCGCTGACAAAGCAAACGGAGATTCATAGTAGTACAAAAATTTCGGCGGAACAGGCAGCACTTTTTTTGCGTTCCCGGCGCTCCAGTCGGCGCTACAAACAGGAAGCTGTACCCCATGAGCAGTTGGCAAAGCTGGTGGATATGGCCCGCTTTGCTCCGACGGCAAGCAATAGCCAGAATATATCCTATATGGTTATTGAACAGCGGCAAATTTTGCGGGAGGTGGTGGAACTGACGGTGCAATGGATGGAAGCGAAGGTTGCTACACCGCCGTTTCACAAGAGTATGCCGCTCCATATACAGGCTTGGCGACAAGGGAAAGAGGACACGGTCCTGCGTAATGCACCGCATTTGATACTGGCCATGGCGCCGAAAGGTTTTGCCAGGGGACGGGAAAATACCATTTCCGCTCTTTCCTACTTAGAACTTTTTGCCCCTGCTTTGGGCTTGGGTTCTTGCTGGGCTGGAATTTTGGAAATGTGTATCTTTGATGGCTATGCTCCGTTGCTTGCCTTATTTCCGGTCCCGGAGGGAAACGTAATTACAGGCGCTGTTATGGCCGGCTACCCGCAATATACATTTAGACGCCTGCCGGACAGGGACCCGTTATCAGTCATTTATGTCTAATGTAAAAATATATAAACTCAGGAAATTTATGATTTGATAAACAAACTATTCACAGGATTGTGCTGCTGTTTGGATATATTTTAATAGAATATCTCCCGGCATAAAACAAATACTACATTTAAGGAACCACTAATTTAATGAGCCTGCCGGCATGGCGAGAGATTTTTTATCTGTCAGGGAAGTAAAAACAGCAGGAATAGCTGGACTATTTCAAGGTTTTTGCTGACTCAGTCAGACGGAAAAAGATTCGCCAGGACGTGCCGTGCGAATAAATTAGTGGTTCCCCAAGCTTCCTAAACTATAATTGGAGGTGGATGTATATGGGAAAAGTTATGTCGGAAGAAACGAAATATAAATTAGCGCACGATCTCGGGTTTGGTGAAAAGGTCGAAGACCATGACTGGTCGGATGTAACCACCGGCGAAGTCGGTTCGATGGTCAGAGAAGCAATCAAACGCGGTGAGCAGGCAATCGCAGAAGAAGCGAAAGCCAATGGCGAAATTCATCAGAATGTAAAATAAATGAAAGATGTCTTGGAGCTTGTATTGAGCTTCAAGACATCTTTTTTATTATGAATAGAATATTATGCTGTTGAGGTAGTTTATTTACCTTTTGGGTGGCACACTTATCATCCCTGTGGTACCATGCATTATTAATTGACTAGCTTCGCCAGTTAATTCACTGCACTTGTTACTTCGAAGCCTTTACAACAATGCCTTTATCATCAAATTCTACTGTAGTGCCAGCTTCATAAGCCTTAATACTGACTGCTGACAGAATACCGCCTAGTGACAGCAGCTTGGTATTTTTGTTTAATGTGCCCTTGAGTACTTCGCCTTTCTCATTTAGCATAATTGCTTTACCACCCTTGAATTCAACAAGTCCCGAGCAAGCCGAGTTATCTGTATAGTTTTCCGTTAAAATTTGTAGCCAGCCGACAGGCCGCAGATAGGAATCATTGGACAAATTACACATGGCTACCATCCCATTTTTATGAAAACTTATCTCGCCGTTAGATACAAGTATATGATTTGTTTGATTTAGGGTGATACTCTGATTAGAACCATTTATTGTACCATGAATAACTTCACCCTTATCATTGAATGTAACTTTTGTGCCACCCTTAAAGGAAAGAACTCTGTATGTTGGTTCCTGCGTTGTATAGGAGTAAAAATAAAATGGAACAGGCGTGTATGCTGTCCTGGCAGCATCCTGAGCTGTCCCGGTTTCATATGGCAAGCTTATATCTTCAGCTAATGTACCTTCAAAGACCTCACCATACTCGTTAAGCGTAACAGCGGTTCCTTGCTTAAACTTAGGGATATTAGACCATGTTGCCACTATAACCCCAGCCGGCGTTATTCTTGTATCCTCCGTTAAAGTTCTGGTATATAGCGCCGCTTCAACACTTGCAATATAACTGAAAAGTAAAAATGCGCTAAGTATAACCCCGGTTAATACTTTTAGTAAATCTTTCTTCATATAAATCCCTCCATCATTTTGTACCATAAATTCCCATTCGCTATAACCCGCATTATCCCTTCCGTCTTATGCCATTTTTTATATAATGGCAAAGGTATAAGCCCCTTACTATTAATCACAGGAACTCATTGGAATCCTACCGCATTGGTCGGATAATAAGCACCGGCGAAGTCGGTTCGCTAGTCAGAGAAAGGGTTAAATGCGGTGAGCAGGCGATAGCAAAAGCAGCGAAAGCCAATGGAGCAGTCCAGCAGAATGCAAAATAAAGTAGAACCCGAAAGTTTAAATTTGGACTTTCGGGTTCTACTTTATTTTCAGGCATTGAAAGTGTGGCATGATTTTTTTAATACGGTATTGAATATTTAATTAGTTGAACGCTAGCTAGATATTAAATCTTGGTATATTACTTTACAATACTTCTTTACGTGCAACAAAAACTTTCCTAGCAACTCCAATCGCATTTAAAATCCGCGGAAATCCTGTATAAGGGATGCATTGCATAAAAACTTCAATAATTTTATTTGGCGTAATTCCTACGTTTAGTGCCCCATTGATATGTACCTCCAACTGATTCTCACAACCGCCTTGGGTTAATAAGCTTGATAAGGTAACAATTTCCCGTTCCTGGAGGTTTAATTCTTCCCGGCTATATATATCACCAAAAGCAAATTCGACAATGTATCTGCCTAAATCGGGTGCAATATCCTTAAGAGCGTTAATTACATTTTCTCCGGCTGTACCATCTACCTCTCCTAGCTTTTGTAATCCCCGTTCAAATCGACTTAATTCCATTGTTGTGACCTCCTGTATTTAGTATAATTGAATTGTAAATATTAAAGTATACTTTAAGTCAAGAGGATTTTTTCAATGAATTATTCAATAGGACAATTTTCAAAGCTGATCAATCTTAGTGCACCCACACTTCGCTACTACGAGCAGGAACAATTGATTGTTGTCAAGCGAGATTCTGGTAAACGGCGGTATTATACGACAGAAGATATTGACTGGATTTTGTTTATCAAAAAGCTAAAAGATACCGGTATGCCCATAAAAGATATTAGAGAGTACGCTGTACTGCGCTATCAAGGCGATTCGACCACTAGACGAAGATTAGAAATACTCGAAACCCACAAAATGAAGGTTATGCGGGAAAAGGCCCAATGGGATAATAACCTGAGAAATCTGGAAGAAAAAATTAAGATATATCAACACAAATTAGACAATAATGAGTCATAATAACGAGATTGGGTAATGTAAATCCGGTTGGTATCGACTATAATAGAGAATTTTATATAATCGTACTGACGATGGCATGATATTGCAAAAGAAGCGAAACCCAATGGAGTAGTTCATCAAAATGCAGAATAAAAGAAGATGGCCTGAAGTGATGTTGCTTCAGGCCATCTTTCTTTATTATAATAGACAATGGGTATGATAAGATGATAAGTTACCTATTAAGTAGTATTAGAGCAATGTGTATCGAGTGTTGTAATAAAGAAGAAAAAGCAAAAAGGTTATAGTGTCATCTCAGCGATATCATCTTAGTTATGAATATTTTTTACGAACTGTTTGGATTTATTTGGCGATTTGGACTATTTCAATATAATGTATAATGTAAATAGTTCAATCCATTTTTAAACGCACGAATTTGAAAATCACTTCTAGGTTTGTTGAATAAAAAATAAAAATGGTGTATTGTAATTATTTGCTAGTATCATTTTTAATAAGTATTTTTAACTTATTTAGAAGGTTTTAGAAAGGAGAGGATTTTATGAATCATCCTGCACTAGTTATTTTCGATATGGATGGATTAATGTTTGATACGGAAAATATTTCGCATGAAACATGGATTGAAACATCTGAAAAATTTGGTTTTTCTATGGATCGAGCTATTACTGATCGGTTTATAGGAACGACAGGAAAGAATGTAATGCGTATTATGGCTGAGATTTATGGCCTGGAAGTTCCACTCACGGAATGGAGAGCGTATCAGCAGGCTTTAAAAGCAGCAAAGGTCGATTGTAATATATCGAAAGAAAGTTTTAAAAAAAGAGGGCTGTATTCATTACTAAAGTATTTAAAATTGAATAATATTACAGCCTGCGTAGCTTCTTGTAGTGAAGCGTATAAAGTCAGTAAACTTTTGCAAGACACTGGAACATTAGAATACTTTGATTTTTGGATTGCAGGGGATGAAGTTGTTTGTGGAAAGCCGGAACCTGAAATATTTCAAAAGGCCTGTAAGAAAGCAGGTATTCTCCCGGAGCAAGCGTTGGTTCTTGAAGATTCTTTATCCGGGATTAGAGCCGCACATCTGGCGGGGATTCCTGCATTTTTTATTCCGGACCGTATTGAGACAAACGATGAAATAAAAGCTAAAGCAGTCAAAATATTTGATAATTTAGAAGAAGTTAAATGTTATCTTAGTACTTTAAAAAGCGATATTAATTGACATAAATTCTATATATTATTTGAAAAAGGTTGTAGATAGACAGTCTATCTACAACCTTTTTTTATTATCTGGAAACCATCTCTAAAATCTATATGAGTGTTAAAGGACGAACGAACCCAATGTACATGAATTTATGCTCTATTTTTCTATTATGCTTACTGGCGGAATGTTAGTAATCCATGATAGTTAATAATTCCGGAAAATGTTTTCTTTCCTCCGGAGTCAGTTTTCTTTCTGTAATCATTAAATCAAAGGCAGAGAAAGAGGCATACCGATAGAGGCTTTCCGTAAAAAATTTATCGGTATTAGCCATTAGGATCGTTTTTTTGGCGCTTGTGATTACGGCTTGTTTTATTTCGAGTTCACGGTAAGAGTGGATGGATGGGCCATCAGCATGAAAACCGCTGCAGGAAAGGAAGGCGACATCAATTTTAATTTGTTTGATGGCTTGTAAAACCCAATTGCCAACATAAGAAAAGCTCCTTTTGCGCAATTCGCCACCGGCAATCAAAACCTGATTTGTCGAAGTTGACAATACCTGGGGAATTACCGCCGAGTTAGAAACGATTATCAAATCGTTTCGTAAATTTAGTATTTTGGCCAACTGGAGGGCCGTCGTGCCCGAATCGAGAAATACGACGCCGTTTTGAGGAACTTGTGTTGCTGCTCTCTGGGCGATGTGAATTTTAGCATCCAGGCATTCTCTTTCTTTCAAGGCAAATTCGTTTTCCAGGTAGGAGCTGGCAGCTGTAACTGTTCCATGTCCTTTGTTTAAAATGTTATTTTCATGTAGATAGGCAAGATCCTTACGGATGGTTTCGGTCGACACGTTGAACTTCTCAGCCAGTTCAATAACGGTTACGGAACCGTTATTAATGACATAGTTGACAATATTGTTCCTACGTTCATTATTAATTGGCTTTGCCAAGTTAACATCTCCTAATTATTGTTTTATCAAAATTATATATAATTTTAAGATTTTAAGTCAAGTAAAAGAAGAAAAATGATTAAGTTTTATAATTGACAACAATCAAATCAAGATATATAATTTGTTTATAGTTGGTTTTAAGACTAAAAAACAATAATTTAAGTTGTAATCAAAGTTATTGCGGGCGTTGAACTGCTTGCCGGCAGCGAACAATGTTAGATGTCAGGTTCCTGCCTTTAAGATCTTTTGCAATACCTACATAAAAGGGGGAAGATCGCTATTCTTACTCAGATTTAATTTTACATGGTAAAAATAGCGAAATTTATAAATCAACTGGAGGGATTCTAATGCAGTTTGGTGTTGACACATTTATCTGGACGGAGGTATTTACCAAAAAGGATTTATGGATTATCAAAAAAGCGGAGGAACTGGGATTTGAGGCCATCGACTTTGCCATTGCTCATCCGGAAACATTTCCCATTCAGGAAGTAAAAAGTGAATTAGCCAAGACGAAACTAAAGGCTGTAACCAGCACAACATTAAATGAAAAAAACAGCCTTATTGCCGATGAGCCGGCCATCCGGGCAAAAGGAATTGAATCGTTGAAAAAATTGGTAGATATCAATTTGGAATTAGGCTCGGACATTCTTGGCGGTGTGAATTATGCCGGATGGGGTTGCTTAACCGGAAAACCAAAAACAGAAAAAGAATGGGACCATTCAGTGAGCAGTATGCGTATCGTAGCTGAATACGCATTGCAGAAACACCCAAATTTGAAAATTTGTGTTGAGCCGGTGAATCGTTTTGAGACTCATTTCATCAATACGGCAGAAGAGGGAGTACGTTACTGCAAAGCTGTAGGAACAAGCAATATGGGGGTTCATTTGGATTGCTTCCATATGATTCGGGAAGAAACCAGTTATACGGAAGCTGTTAAAACCTGTGGCAAAGAATTCCTTGGATATGTACATGTTTGTGAGAATAACCGAGGCATACCGGGAACCGGATTGGTTCCCTGGAAAGAGTTTTTTACTGCTCTTAATGAAATCGGCTATACAGGACCCTGTGTAATTGAGTCGTTTGATCCCAGTTTTGAAGAATTGAACGGTCAATGCGCTATTTGGAGAAAGTTTGCCGATACAGGCGAAGAGTTGGCTGTAAAAGGGTTAGCTAACCTGAAGAAAATTGTTCAGGAACTATAAATAAAAACTAGGAGGAAGTTAGCTATGCTAGTAAACATGCAAGAAATTTTAAAAGATGCAGAGGAGAAAAAATATGCGATTGGCTGCATTAACACACCGAATGTAGAAGCAATCCGGGCTATCATTGGTGCAGCGGAGGAACTGAATGTTCCCATTATTATTGATCACGCAGAAGTGCATGATCCGTTAATTCCCATTGAAAGTATTGGGCCTAAAATGGTGGAGTATGCCAAACTGGCTAAAGTACCGGTGTGTGTACACCTGGATCATGGTACTGATTACAATTTCATTATGAGAGCGATTCGCTGCGGTTTCTCTTCGATCATGTACGATTGCAGTGCCCTGCCGTTTGAAGAGAATGTGGAAAAATTGCAAGTCTTTACTAGAGTTGCCCATAACCTGGGTTTAACGGTGGAAGCCGAACTGGGGATCATGTCCAGTACGGAAGAAGATTCCCATGGCGGTAAGCCGTTAACGCGGGAAGATATTCGTAAAAGCTTTACCGATCCGAAGCAGGCCGCTGAATTTGCCGCAAGAACCGGAGTAGATGCACTGGCTGTATGTTTTGGGACGATGCACGGCATTTACGCAGAGGAACCTCAATTGGATATTGACCGGGTAAAGGCTATTCGGGCGGCGATGCCTAAAGACTGCCGCGTAGTCATGCACGGCGGCAGTGGTGTCGATGCTGATCAGGTACGGGCGGCGATTAGTGCCGGCTGCTCCAAAATTAATTACTATTCCTATATGGCGAAAGCAACCAGCAGACACATTTACCAAAAGTTAAATGCAGTAAATGGCAATGCTTTCTATCATGAAATTCAGGAAGAAGCTTACCATTTTATGAAAACGTATATAAAAGATGTGCTGACCGTATTTAAAAACGGGAAATAGCAGACAGGAGAATTTATATATGAGTCAGGTTAGTTTAGCAGAAGTCTTAGTTAAGGAGGCTGTTATACTGGATGCCGGCCATATCAGAAATAAACAAATGGCATTTCATTGTCTAGCCAGTAAGTTTCAACAAGCCGGTGTAATAAAAAATGCTGATCAATATATTGAATCTCTGGAAGAACGGGAGAATAGCGGATCGACCTTTATGGGAAATTTGATTGCTTTGCCCCATGGCAGGAGTGAGACGGTGATAAAGCCGGCAGTCGGTTTTATCAGATGCAAGGAACCTTTCCGGTATCGATCTTTTGATGAGGAAGGTGATGTGCGGTATGTTTTTATGCTGGCGGTTTCTGCGGGAGAAGAAGGCTCTAATGAACATTTGCGTGTGTTAGCTTCTTTGGCGCGGTTGCTGGCCCATCAGGAGTTCATTAGAAAGCTGGACCAGGTAAAAACGTATGAAGAAATGCTTGCAGGCGTGAGAGCATGCCAGCAGGAGATGGAAGGCTAAACCTGTGGCGGGAGTGTGGTGGCTGTACAGGGTACCGCCAGCAACTTCCCGCCGGTTGGGGCCAGGGTAATGCCTGCCAGGTACGCAAAGCAGCAAGGGAGGAAAAACAGTGAAGGTGATTGGTGTTACTTCCTGTGCGACAGGTGTTGCGCATACATATATGGCGGCGGAGGCCATCAAGAAAATATGTAAGGAACGAGGCTTCGAATGCAAAGTCGAGTGCCAGGGTGCGTTAGGTATTGAAAATAGGCTGTCAACCAGCGATATTGCAGCAGCCGATCTGATTGTATTTGCCAACGATGTGAGGGTCAATAAGGCGGAACGCTTTGACGCCTATAAAGACAAAATTTTTAAATGTACACCGCATCAAGTGGTTCAGAATCCAGCGATTATTTTTGATAAGGACGGGGAGGAATAAGGGTTATGAGGGAAAGAGTGCGGGAGATACAAGAAGCTCTATTGTCCGGTGTATCGTATATGCTGCCCTTTGTTATTTCGGGCGGAATTTTGATTGCCCTGGGATTTGCCCTGGGCGGCTATAATATTCCCACGTCGGTTAAGGAGTTTGGCAGCTTTGCCTCTACGCTGTTTTGGGTGGGAAAAAAGGCCTTTGCTTTGATGACTCCGGTGCTGGGGGCATATGTTGCTTATTCCATAGCTGACAAGCCAGGTATATGTGCCGGTATGGTTGGCGGGTTTTTAGCCGACTATCTGGGAGCCGGATTTTTAGGGGCGTTAATTGCCGGTATTTTTGCCGGTTATCTGGTCAATGAACTGAAAAAGATCCCGCTGCCTGCTTCGTTGCGCTCCTTGCTGCCTACGTTAATCATTCCTTTGTTGAGCGTTTCGATTATGGGTGTATTTATGGTATACATCCTTGGTGGGCCTATTGCGACTTTAAACCAGGTTTTGCAGAGTTTTCTCAAAAGTCTGCAGGGCGGTGGATTAATCATTCTGGGAATTATCCAGGGCTGCATGTTGGCCTTTGATATGGGCGGTCCATGCAACAAGGTTGCCTATGCTTTTGCCCTTGCGGCGGCGGAAGCGGGTAACTGGGCGCCCATGTCGGCTAACTTTATTGCTTCCATGGTTCCGCCGCTGGGACTTGCGATTGCTTGTCTGGCGGCAAAACAGAAATTTACAGACAATGAGAGGGCGGCTGTGCCTGGCCTATTTGCCGGTGCCTTTGGCATGATTACCGAGTTTGCCATTCCGTTTGCCGCAGCTGATCCCTTGCGTGTGATTCCTTCGTTGATGGCAGGTTCAGCCGTGGGCGCCACCTTATCTTATTTGTTTGGACTGACTATGAATGCACCCCATGGTGGATTGTTTGTATTCTTTTTATCCAATAATATTCTGCTGTTTTTAGTCGCTTTGCTTTGCGGCGGATTCGTTACGGCAGCGTGCTTGTCAGTTCTCAAAAAAACACAGGTGGCAGAATCAGTATAATTTATTAAACCGGAGGTTTTACTATGGCAAAGTTAGTTGATATTTTGGAAAAATTCCCCTTTGAAGTAAAGGACAAACGACCGATGCTGATCCGAAAGAGCGAGTATTCAACAGCGCTGTATCCGCCGGACAATGCATTTACCAGTGATAATACCTTTACCATGGTGTCCACCGATACCTTTATGCTGGGTATTTACGAATTAGGTCCCGGCGGTGTATTTGCTCCGCTGGACATTCATCCCGGCGATGAGTCCTACTATATTTTAAATGGTCCGGTAGTACAGCGGAGCGGCAATGGACAATTTGCTTATCTACAGACAGGCGAGGGCTTGTTCATGCCGGAAGGCGCCTGGCATTGCTGCCATAACTTTGCCGATAGCAAAGCAAGAATCCTGTATTTCATTACGCCTAAGGCCTGGAGTGAAAACATTCCGCCGGCGGTTATTCCCAGTGACGAAGAGACCAAGTATTACAAGGGAGCCAATAATGATAAACTTCCGGATATGAAGGGGAAAATAGCGGATATTTCCCGCCAGGGATGTACCGACGACATCGGTGCGTGGCCGGTTGATGCTCATGAGGCGAGAAAAACAGGTGCGGTTTACGGTGTACGGGATTTTGAAAAACTGAATAATGTCCACGGTACCAAGCATCCTATGCTGATGCGGTTTATTACCAGCAATGATTATGGCCATTTCGGCGAATTCGTTCTTCCCAACGGTGGGGGCTATGGTCCCAGATGTTCGGACCCGGATAAGCATGCCGGAGATGCGGCACTCTATTGCGTTGACGGGCCGCTGACGATAAACCTGGTGGATTTGCAGGAAAGCTTTGTTATGGAGCCTGAAGACACCTTCTTTATTCCGGCCGGTACTTCATACCAACTGGTAAACTTCGAAAATCATCAGGTGAAGGCTGTGTTTGCCATCACAAAACTTTAAGAAGTAAAGCCATACGGTCATTGCAGAACCAATGGCTGTATGGCTTCTAACAACCATGGATCAAGGTTAATACAAAGCTGAGGAGGAGAAGGAATGCAGAGAATCATTAATGAACCCGGTTTTGTCGTGGAAGATATGCTGAAGGGTTTTGCCAAATGCCATAAAAACATGATTCATGTTGATCCCCAAAATCCCAGGGTGGTTGTCTCTAACTTTTGCAAGAATAAAAAGAAGGTCGGCGTTGTAACCGGTGGCGGCAGCGGGCATAAACCGGCATTTATCGGCTATTGCGGCAAAAATATGGTGGATGCGGTTGCCGTGGGAGAGATATTCTCCTCGCCTACTGCCAAATCATTTTATGATGCCATTTGCGCTGCCGATCAGGGGCAAGGCGTGGCCTGTCTCTATGGAAACTATGCCGGTGATAATATGAATGTAAAAATGGCGATGGAACTGGCAGAAGATGCGGGAATCGCCGTCAAAACGGTGGTGGCCAATGATGATGTAGCCAGTGCACCGAAAAGCGAAAGCGAAAAACGCCGCGGCGTGGCCGGCGAAATCTTCATGTGGAAGGTTGGCGGCGCGAAGGCCAATCAGGGCGCGAGCTTGGATGAGGTGATACGGGCAGCGCAAAAGGCGATTGATAATACGCGAAGTATAGGCGTTGGGCTGGGGCCTTGTACCATTCCGGCCAATAAGAGGCCGAACTTTTCAATCACTCCGGGAACGATGGAGTTTGGTATTGGCCACCATGGCGAGCCGGGTATACGGGTGGAGAAGCTGGCAAGTGCTAAAGAAATCGCCAAAGCGATGACGAAGCTTGTCATAGAAGATGTCCCCTTTGTAAAAGGAGCTGAGCTGGCTGTGCTGGTGTCCGGGCTGGGAGCTACGCCGGTTATGGAACAGTATATTTTCTTTAATGAAGTGGAAGAACTTTTGCGGGAGCAAGGACTGTCGCTATATGCTTCTTACGTGGGGAACTATTTCACTTCGCTGGAGATGAACGGAATAACCTTGACCGTCATGAAACTGGATGACGAATTGAAAGAATGCCTGGATGAAGAAGTGGAAACGATGGGCATGACCCAGCTTAGGAGGAGTTGAAATGGAGTTCATCAGGAACAGCAATAATGCCGTCATCGTTTTGGATATTATAGAAGCCATTCACCAACACGCCGGCTATTTGAGCGAAATTGATGGGGCGACCGGGGATGGCGACCATGGCATTAACATGGATAAAGGCTTTATGCTTGCCAAAGAACGGATTGCAGCCGATATGTCCTTATCCGAAGCTTTTAAGATACTGGGGCAAACCTTGGTTATGGATATAGGCGGCTCTATGGGGCCCATATATGGTACATTTTTTTCACAGTTCAGCAAGGTTACCAGAGGAGTAGAAAATATTATTCTTGAGACTCTGCTGGCAGCTTTGGAAACCTCAACGGAAAAGCTTACTGAGCTGGCAGGGGCAAAGCCTGGCGATAAAACACTGCTTGATACGATATATCCGGCAAAGGCAGCTTTAGAAAAAGCCCTGAAGAGCAATCAAAGTTATGCTGAAGCGCTCCGGGCAATGGCTGCAGGAGCAAAAGCGGGAAAAGAGCATACCAAAGAATTGGTGGCCAAAATTGGCCGGGCAGCCCGGTTGGGTGAACGAAGCAAGGGTTTCCTGGACGCCGGTGCAGCTTCCTGCTGCATTATATTAGTAACCATGGCGGAAGCCATGCAAAAGGTAATTGTCAATGAACAAGTATAAGGGAATTATCTTTGATCTGGACGGTACCTTGCTGGATACGTTGAGTGATCTGGCCAATAGCGTGAATGAGGTGCTCGCTGTCTATGGCTATCCCACCCATACCAAGGAGGCATACCGGCTAAAAATTGGCAGGGGGTTTCGCAATCTAATCGAGCAGAGCATGCCGGAAAATACAGATACGGCTATTATTGAAGCCGGTTTGCAGCGATTCCTGGAAGCTTACGACAGGAACTATTGTAAGGAAACAAAACCTTATGAGGGAATTGTTCCGGTGCTTCGGGCATTACGCCGGAACGGAATCTTACTGGCTGTAAATTCAAATAAACGTGATGATTATACCAGGCAATTAATTAAATTGCTGCTGCCGGACATTGAGTTTGTCGCTATATACGGGGAACGTGAGGGTGTTGCGAAAAAGCCGGATCCGCAGGCCGCCTGGGAGATTGCTAAACAAATGGCACTGGATACTAAAGACATATTGTATGTAGGCGATTCCAAAACAGATATGGTTACTGCGACGAATGCGGGTATGAATAGCATCGGTGTTTTATGGGGGTTTCGCGACGAAAAAGAATTAGACGAGCATAAAGCGACTTACATAGTAAAAAGACCTCAAGGCATCTATAATATTGCAGTTTTTGGCTCTTAGTCGGCAAATCCTATGTCGGATTGAGAATTTAATTGAAAGAGGCGATCACTATGAAAAATGACAGTATTCCTGAAAAAATCAAAATTGCCGTGCTTACCAAGGCTCACACTCTTGAACTGCAAGAAATTCCTATGCCGGAGTTAGGGGAAGAGGATGTTTTAATAAAACAGGAAGCCTGCAATATTTGTACGACCGATTATGGCCAATGGCTGGGACTGAGGGAGCATCAGGGGTATCCTATGGCCGGTGGTCATGAAGGCTGTGGAATTATTGTAGCTAAAGGCAGCAGAGTGAACGCCGAATTGCAGATAGGCGATAGAGTGGGGGTAGCCTATTCTTATTGCGGCAAGTGCAAAGCTTGTAAAGTGGGACATACCATTGCCTGCGTAGACCGCAATTCGCTGATGGGGTATACCTATAAATCGAAGGAAGGCTTTTACGGCACCTACGGCTTTGCTACGTACTTCGTTAGAAAATCCAGATATCTAGTAAAGCTGAGCAAAGACATAGCAGCGGGCGAAGCCGGCTTTTTAGAACCGGTGGCAACTGTGATTAACGGAATGAAAAAATTGCGGGTTAAACCAATGGAAACGGTGGCCGTCATTGGTGCCGGAACCATGGGCTTGGTCAATGCTCAAGTGGCCCGTGCTTTTGGGGCGAGAGTCATTGTTTCCGATCTAATGGATAAGAAAGTGGCTTGTGCCAAAAAGATGGGGTTTGAAGTAATTCATGCTCATCAGCAAGAGCCGGTTGAAGAAATAAAAAGACTGACTGATGGCGAAGGCGTTGATGCTGTTATTGTTGCTGTTGGAGCAACGAGAGCGAACGAACAGGCGTTGAAGATGGTGAAAGAACTGGATGGTCGTATTTTGTTTTTTGCGGCCGGTTTTCCGATCCCGGAACTGAGAATTGATTCGAATGTCATTCATTATAGAAAACTGGAGTTAATAGGAGCCTTCGAGGCAGACCACCAGGATTTTTGCGACGCGGGAAAGCTATTAAGTCAACGGCAGATTGATGTAAAGCCATTGCTGGAAACTTCGTTTCCGTTGGACAGAATAGAAGAAGCCTTCCAAGTTGCCAGTACGCCAGGAAATTATCGCGTCACCGTAAGATTATGAAACTGATTTAAAAAATAAAGTGTTACTGCTGAGCATAGAATTGACTTGCCCTTGTAGTGAATGCATAGTTAGCAGACTCTTTGCAAGTTCATTTGTACTATAACCGGACAATGCAAAGAAGACTCACTTTAATAGTTTGAATATTTAAAATGTTTTAATTAAATCTTTTTGAAGTACTCATTTACAACAAGCATTCACACGATGCATAGAGGCGCTACAAGCAAGGACAAAATACCTTCTTTGAAAGGAGGTAATTATCAAAAAATAGCTAGGGCGTGTTTCCAAACTATCCGAAAAGCTCCCTAGCGGCGCTTTTTGTGCCATACTTCACTAAAATTTTTTGAAATAGGGGCCGCTATTTCTGCAAAATTTTATTTCGTCTGACTCAAAAATCACTCGCCATGGATCATTCCGTTAATATGAAGACACGCCCTAGGGAATCGCTGATTAAATGAGCCTGCCGGCCTGGCGAGAGATTTTTTCGGCTGGCAAGGAAGTAAAACCGCAGGAATAGCGGTCCCTATTTCAAAGTTTTGCTGACGCAGCCAGACGGAAAAAGATCTGCCAGGATGTGCAGTGTGAATTAATCAGTGGTTCCCTATAGAAGCGAAAGTTAATTTTCTTCAAGAAATTATTTTATTTAGGAGAGGATAATGTATGAGTCAAGTAAGTTTGGTTGAAGAAAATACTGGTATTCGTGTAAAACTCCAACAGTTTGGCAGGTTTCTAAGTGCTATGGTAATGCCTAATATTGGCGCATTTATTGCCTGGGGGCTTGTTACGGCCTTTGTCATTCCAACAGGCTGGATGCCTAATGAATATTTAAGTAAATTAGTGGGGCCGGGCATTACTTATTTACTGCCGCTTTTAATAGGCTATACCGGCGGTTATAACATGTATGGCAGACGTGGTGGTGTGGCCGGAACGATCGGTACTATCGGAATGATCGTCGGTTCCAGTGTTCCCATGCTGGTAGGCGGCATGATTATGGGGCCGCTTGGTGCCTTTTGTATTAAGAAGATTGATGAAATGTTTAAAGGAAGGGTTAAACCCGGACTTGAGATGCTGGTAGATAATTTTTCCATGGGTATTATGGGCGCCGTCTTAATGCTTTTAAGTTATGTAGTTGTTTTACCCGTATATAGTGTTATTCAGTCTTTTCTTACAGCCGGAGTAGCCTTTATTATAGAACATCAGCTTTTGCCGTTTGCGCCGGCCTTTATTGTACCTGGACAAGTTCTGTTTTTAAATAATGCAATTAATCACGGGATTTTTACTCCGTTAGGTGCCGCTCAGGCCGCTGAAACAGGAAAATCTATTCTGTATCTAGTGGAAGCAAACTGTGGTAACTGGGCCGGACTGGCCCTGGCCTTTTGCTTATTTGGTAAAGGAATAGCGAAAAAATCCGCACCGGGTGCAGCGGCTATTATGATTATTGGCGGTATCGGAGAAGTAGTTTTCCCCTATGTATTGATGATGCCGAAAATTATTTTTGCTCCTATCCTGGGTAATATGGCTGCATTAGCATGGCTGACAGCTTTCAACGGCGGTGCCGTTGCGCCCGTATCGCCGGGAAGTATTATTGCACTGATCGCAATGACACCAAAGGGCATGATGTTTGTGAATGTTGCATCGTATGTCATTGGTGCAGCCGTATCGTTTGTTGTGGCCGCTTTAGTCTTAAAACGGGATAAATCGCAGATGGATGATGATGACAGTTTGGCCAGGGCAACCGATGTCATGCGGGAATTAAAAGGAACAAAGAGTGGAAAGCCGGAGATTAAAAAGATTGTTTTTGCCTGTGATGCAGGTATGGGTTCCAGTGCGATGGGAGCATCGATGTTGAATAGTAGAATGAAAAAAGCTGGAATTCATGTGTTGGTGGAAAACAGTGCGGTAAATGAAATTCCTGAAGATGCAGATATTGTTGTTACTCACAAAGACCTAACGGAAAGAGCAAAACAGTGCAGGCCGGATGCTATCCACGTATCTGTTGCAGATTTTTTGAATAGTCCTGAATACGAAGAACTAATAAATCAATTAAAGAGTAGATAGGATTAATGGGGAGATTTTAGAAATTGATTATACCATTCAAGTCAGGTGAAAAGATAATTTTTACCTGACTTGAATAGTAATGAAGCTAAGGAGGACAATTTGTGATGTCTGTGTTTTTTTACAGAAGGGGGAATTCAAAGGAGGATGCGACTGTGTCCGGCCCACAGGGAAATGCTGACACAAACGGTATAAATGATGTCTTGGTATTAAAAAATATATTGGTTAACCAAAAAAGTGTGTCAAAAGATGCGGCGATAGAAAAGGCTGGACAGCTTCTGGTTGATGGAGGCTATGTATTACCTGAATACATTGTTGCAATGAAGGAAAGAGAAGCGCAGTTGACAACATATATTGGACATGGCGTGGCAATTCCCCATGGGGTAGGGGTAGCGAAGGATAAAATTCTAAAAAGCGGTATATCCGTTATTCAATACCCTGACGGTATTGTTTTTGATGAAGACAAGGTAGCTTATCTTATAGTAGGAATTGCCGGAAAGGGGAAGGAGCATCTAAAAATTCTTTCTAATTTAGCAGAATTTATTATTGAGGAAGAGGAACTCCTGAAAGAGCTATTTAGTACAGAAGTTGCGACAAAACTCTATAGTGCGTTTACAAGGAGAGTTTAGAAGAATTACAGTATATTTTTTATAGTGTAGTTCATCAGACTCTAACATAAATGAAAATACCTCGAAGTTTGTTACAAACTTCGAGGTATTTTTGCTGGTATTTCACTACTGACAGGCCGTCCCCAAGCGTCACTGAAGTTCTGTCATTTTAATGAGTTCTATTTCCCTCTCAGTTGACAAGCAAATAGAGCAGGTGTAATATTGTGTCCATGGACACAATATATGAAGTTTTATTATCACAATTTGCAGAGCTATACGAAAAGCAGGATATTTTAGCTAAGCTTACATCACAGGAGTTTCTTCATGGCTATGGCTATTCAGAAATTCACTGTATTGATGCAATCGGCCGGATGGAAAATCCCAACGCTGCCCGAATAGCCAAGAAGCTAGTCATGACCAGAAGCGCTATCAGTAAAATAACTAAAAAACTTATCCGCAGCGGCGATATCATCGGTTATCAAAATTCAGATAATCAAAAAGAAATTTGCTTTAAATTAACGCCCAAAGGATATTTTTTATTTAAAGAGCATGAGCAGCGGCATTTGGCTTGGGAAAAGCGTGATAGAGAGTTTCTAGAAAAAATCAATCCTGAAATACTAGAGAATGTCAGCACTTTTTTAGGTGATTTCAACAATTATTTACATGAACGAATTAAAGCATTTAAATAGATAGAGGAGGAAAATACATATGTTAACAGACTTAAGTGTTAAAATATCACCTGAAATCAACAGCGATGCCGCCAATAATGAAAAAAAGGTTTCTTATGGTCATTTAGGTACTCACTTTGATGTAATGAACAAGGAATTTCCCTTGGAGTTTGTCAAAAGAAAGGCCATCGTCTTTAATGTCCAAAATATTATAAATAGAGATATCTCAGTCCAAGATATAGACATTAACCTCATTGAAAAAGATATGTTCGTTGCATTTTATACGGGATTTATTGAACAAGAATCTTATGGAACCAAGACATATTTTACCGGGCATCCGCAGCTGTCCAATGAATTGATTGATGCGCTTTTAAATAAGGAAATCTCCATTATTGGCATTGACTGTGCGGGTGTAAGGCGTGGAAAGGAGCATACCGCAAAAGATCAATATTGCGCGGACAGGGGCGTTTTTATCGTGGAAAACCTTTGCAACCTGTCGGCAGTTTTAGCTGGGGAAATGGTACATATCTTTGTAGCAAATACTTATCCCCTAAACTTTTCCGGAATGACCGGTTTGCCGTGCCGGGTAGTCGCTGAATTATGATATGGTAAACAATACGGTAGCTTACGGAAGCGTGATGGGAATGTATCGTTGAAGTACCGCTAAAGCCGGGAAGATCTGCAATAAATAGAAATGATCTGGAGTTTATCAATAGCCAGATCATTTCTATTTATTTTATTTTGCGAAGGTCTCCATGATTATGTCGATAAAAGCGCGTAATGCCGGTGAAATCCATTTGTCTTTGTGGTAAATGATTTGGTCTTTGATATTAAATGGTGTATATCAGGTTGCCGCATTTGTATTGACATTTGCCCGGCCAATGCTTTGGATGGACATACTGTTGAACAACGAAAACGTCGTAGAATACAATGTGATCACGGTACCTGTGATGACAAAAGATGTCGAAATTGGTATAATAAAGGAATTCAGGGCTAGTTTATCGTACTTGTGAAAGGATTTTAATAATATCATGACAAAGATAATGTCAATTGCAACTACAATTCCATTTGCTTTGTTAATTGTGGCAAGTATAATCTATCTGTGCGTTCCCATTGAACAGCCTTTGTTATCTATCACATACTATTCTTCTTATGCAATATATTGTGTTGGTTTGATGCTGAGCTGGTGGTTTAACCGAAGCCGGTTTTTTTTCACAATAACTGTTATTGCTCTGGTACAAGTGGCACTCAGTGATTGGGCAGCGGCAACTATCGGTATTACGGCTTACAGAATAGTGATTTATCCGATTGTTTGTGTATTACTGCCTATTAATATATTTGTCTTTTCCCTGTTAAAAGAACGGGGAATTTTTAATGGCTGGGGCTTACAGCGCTTTGGAATTATCTTCTTTCAGATATTTTATATAGCTGTAGCTGTAGTGTCAAATGATAATGCGTTAGTTAGCTTTTTCTACAAAAAACTGCTAACGGAACCTTTGCCTTTGGTTACGGCTATTCCGCAACCAGCTATTTTAATTTATGGTATTGTATTTTTGTTATTTTTATTAAAGCTGGGAAAGAACAAATCACATCTGGACAGCACTTCTACCGCCGTTTTAGCTGCTACCATGATTGGATTACATTTAAAGGCAGAACCGCTGGCTATGCCTGCATTCTTTTCTTTGGCCGGAATTATTTTTATTATTACTGTGATTCAGGCTTCCTATTCTATGGCCTATCTGGATGAATTGACAGGTTTGCCGGCTCGCCGGGCGCTCAGAGAAAATATGATGAAACTTAGCGGTGAGTATACCATAGCTATGTTGGATATTGATTTTTTTAAAAAATTCAACGATACCTACGGCCATGATACTGGTGATGACGTACTGCGCCTTGTCGCATCGCTGCTCCAAAACATAACAGGCGGTGGAAAAGCCTTTCGTTATGGCGGTGAAGAGTTTACAATTATATTTCCCAATACTAAAATTGAGGAAGCTATGCCTCACCTTGAAAAGTTGCGGATGGCGGTAGAAAAATGTCCGCATGTTTACGAAGGGAAAACTGAACGAACAAGAAAGAAAAAAATATCTTCCAAGCAACTCTTTGTTACTATCAGCATAGGTGTCGCCGAGCGTAACAAAAAATATAGGCATGTTGACGAAGTGATCAAAGCTGCCGATACGGCCCTCTACCGCGCTAAGAAAAAAGGACGCAACTGTGTGAGTAAATAGTGCACAAAAAACATGATCAGTTAGTGTTATGTTCCTGACTTTTATACTTGCCACATAACAGATTGAGATGGGGCGCTTAGGCGTATATTCAGAACTATATTCGAATTACTGGAGGAGGTTTCCAGGTACCTGCAAGCAAGGCGTGCTTAGGCCAGTACATTCTCATTATCAGATTAAATTCGTCTATGGGTGTAGGCAGCCAGTTGGAATAATAGTCGTTTTCAGGCGGGGAATTTCCGATGAAAATGTCTAATGAGCCATCGATATTATAGAGCAAGTTGTTTAGATGGGGACTGAGTGTATAACGGTCAATCGAATTTTCAGTCAAATATCCCCGAGAGTTGTAGACGGTGATAGACCAGAAGGCATTGACCGGTGGGAATTGTTCTTGGTTGAAGTGAATCATGTAGTCATTAAATCCAACTAAAGGAAATCCTTCTTTATCGATAAATGCGGAAGCATATATGGAGTCTTTTGGTAAATTAGCTCCAATTCCTGTCATTGCAATGATTGCACGCAGCAGGTAATTTGCTCCGTAAAAACCTATGCCGCTAGTCAAGAAAAACCAGCCGTTGTCGTTGTAATTTGCGTAATTCCCTTCAGCGGCTGCTTTGATAAATTGGGGGCCATATTGGGAAGCTGCGCTAAGAGCCTGCTTACTAGCTGAACTTAAGCTTTGGTAGTTGAAAGATTTGGACGGAATTAATTCTAATTGTCTTAGCGTTGTATCCATTAGCGGATCCTCCACCCAAGGCGGATTTACATACATTTGTTGCATCATAAGCGTAAAAAAGGATGCGGCATCCATGGATGCAACCTTATCAACAGGATTTACCCTGATTTTTTTTTGATGTGTATTTTTGTGGTGAGTTTTTGCTGGAGGCCAGCAGCTCAGTGGGACCAACAAATAATTGTCTTGAATTTCATGTACGGTATGGTAGTCGTTTTTGCCATTTGTTTGGGTCCGGCCAATAATCCATACATCTCTGGTAGGGGCATCAATTCTAATCATCCCATTTGGGAGAGGTTGGTTCCAGTCGGGACCTGCAATGACAAAAAGACTTGCCCTGGTGCCGGTTGTGCGTGCCCCAAGGGATGAGAACACGTTGGTCCAGCTATCTAGGAGTTCCATTAGATAATATTTGTTGTGAGTATTGGGAAGTGATAATACTATAGGCTCTTCTGAGAGATTCAACCATGCCATGGAATATAGCGTGTCTACATTCGGTCTGACAATAGTGGAGTATTCGGGGGTAGGAAAAAATCGTTCGTTGAAAAATTCATTTAATTGATGCCCGCTGGTGAGCATGATTTTTTTCGTGGTTTCTGTAATTACGAGAGAATAACCATAAATATAAGCAGCTAGTGCCAGGTTATAAAGAGTATGGTACTTGCCAGGATCAAACTCGGACTCCCACATATGCATATCCTCTGTTTCTAAGTTATATTGTAGTATATTCTTACAGATGAAAAATGCATATGGGGGCATAGTAAAGTTAAGATTGCATGAATAGTGATGATAGATAAGGCTAAATAAAATGACCTGAAGTCTCAGGAATGAAACTTCAGGTCATTTTTTATTGCATAACATCTAACGAGTTGAATGCTTATAGATATGTTATCAATATGTGCTAATTGTTTTTTCTGTGAAATAATACAATAGTGCTATAACTGGCAGGCATAGTCCGAATATAGAGGCAAGCAGCCAGCCTCCATAAGCATAGGCCCAGCCGCCTAAGGCAGATCCGGTGGCCCCGCCGATAAAGAAAACAGCCATAAATACTCCGTTCACTCGTCCGCGTATTTCGCCACCCAGTGAATAAATCGCACGCTGACCAAGAACGAGATTGCCGGAAACAGCCATATCTAACGTGATGGCGGCTATGACAAGAAACGCTAAAGCGATGAGTGAAGCATCTGTATATATGTGTGTAAGCAAAAAAGATATAATCGCAATGACAATGGCCAACCCGGTCAATTGTTTGGTCCAACCCTTATCAGCCAATCTTCCGGCAATTGGCGCAGCTATGGCACCTGCCACCCCGGCAAGGGCAAATAAAGCGATACCTTGTTGAGATAAATGAAAATGACTAGCCAGCCATAGCGGGATTACCGTCCAAAACAGACTGAATGCACCGAACAAGCAGGCTTGATAAAAGGCACGGCGGCGTAATACGGTTTTCGTTGCAAAAAGCGACCACAAGGAGCGAATTAAATCACCATAATTCATAGTTGGGGATGGGGCCCGTTTAGGAAGAACGAAAGCTAGCAGTACAGCCAGTATCGCTGTAATCCCGGCAGAGAGAAGAAAAACTGCCTGCCAGCCCCAAAGATCGGTAATAAAGCTTGCTGCCGGTCGGGCAAGCATGATGCCGAGTAACAGCCCGCTCATTACATTGCCAACAACTTGGCCGCGCCGTTCTTCTGTTGCCAGATGGGCTGCATAGGGGACCAGTATTTGTGTTGCTACAGAACCTAGCCCGATGAACAGTGCTGCCATAAGAAAAAATAGTGCATTTTTCGTAAGAGCTGCTGCAACTAATGCGCAAATTACAATGACTAAGGTGGAGGTGATTAACCGTCGATTTTCAATGAGATCACAAAGAGGAACAATGAATAATAGCCCGGCAACATAGCCAATTTGCGTTAACGTTACGATTAATCCCGCTGACGCCAGAGGAAGATGGGTAGCAATACTGATCGGGCCAACTAAAGGTTGTGCATAATAAAGATTAGCAACAATCACGCCACAGGCAATAGCTAGCAGAACGGGGATCCAGTTGGGGATTTGCTTGGTTTTTACTTGTATAGTGTTCATCATTATCCCTGCCTTAATTTTTTTACGCCTAGCATTTAAATACTGAACGTATAGTTTATTTAATGATTAAATTATAAACTGCACGTCTAGTATTTGTAAAGTGTTTTCTTGTGATAAAATATTTAGTATAATGTACGTATAGTTTATCTGGTGCGAATATACAGGGAGGTATTGGTTTGGAAAAGAAAAAAGGACGTCCTCGTGATATAGCGACGGAAAAAGCGATTCTTGCTGCTTCCTATGATTTATTGCTGGAGAATGGCTTTGGAACCATAACTGTTGAGAAAATTGCTGAGCGGGCCAAGGTGAGTAAAGCGACTATTTATAAATGGTGGCCCAACAAAGCGGCGGTTGTCATGGACGGCTTTCTATCTGCGGCGATGGCCAGACTTCCTGTACCGGATACAGGTTCCGTGATTGATGATATAGTCATTCAGGTCAGTAATTTAGCCAGTTTTTTAACTAGCCGGGAAGGCAAAGTAATCAATGAATTAATTGCCGAGGGACAATTTGATGTAAAGCTGGCGGAAGCGTATCGAGCACGGTATTTCAATCCTCGCCGATTTGATTCGCGGCGAATTTTGGAGCGAGGGGTGCAAAGGGGCGAGCTGAAGAAGGACCTGGATATTGAATTGTGCATTGATTTAATTTATGGTCCGCTTTTTTATCGGTTGCTGGTAACCGGTGAAAAAATAGATGAGGTTTTTATAAAAACCTTAATACATTATGCTTTGGAAGGTATTTGGGTAAAAAGATAAATAAATAGGGTTATTTAAAACGCCACTATTCTTGTCATGAAAAGTCCGATTTACACAAAATTATTTGCAGGCTATAAAAAAATGTACTGCCAACTGTTTTCGAGTTGGCAGTACATTTTTTTCGTAAAAGTAAGTTAGTTGTCATTAAACTTTTAGGATAAGTCGATTTACATACGGTGCTCTACACCAAGATAGAAGCTGCGTCCCGGCATAGGATAAGATCCGGGGCCATTACCTAAGGTGCCCGCGGAAGTTAACTCATAAGCCTCATTAGTTAAATTATAGGCTTTGAGGTAAATACGGGTAGCGGGATTAATTTTATAGTTGACTAGCATGTCGAGAGTTACATAAGATTTCGAGGTGAATTCTTCCAGGCTGCGGCCGGTTGCACTCCGAAGTGTAAGACCTGCATCCCATTTATCCTGATCGTACTGTACGTTTAGACGATACCCATTGGGCTGGCTATTGGAAGTATAGTTTACATAATTTCCGTTTTCGTCCTGGACTTGCGTTTTGTTATAGGTGTAGCCAAGGCCTACTGTCCATTGCGGTGATAATTCCCGTGTTAAGCTCAGGTCTAAGCCACGTCTTTTTTCATGACTTGCATTATAGTAGTAGCCAGGGACGTAATAACCATAGCCGGAGATGTAGGAAGCATCAGGGTCACTGGCGTCTGAATCGTATCCACTCTTAAATTCAAGAGCATTTTTAAGCCGGCTGCTGTAAACACTGGCTTGTAATTTGGTTCCATCGCCCAACTTCGTATTAATACCTAAAGTAGTTGTCGTTCCTTCTTCCGGTTTGAGGTTGGGGTTGCCAATGGTCCAGCCGTTATCCCAAAAAAGATCCTGCATGGTAGGATTTTTTACATACTGTCCCCAGGAAGCGTAAACATTTGTATCAGCGTTAAGCTCCTTATTTACGGTAAGACGTGAGGTCGTATTCTCGCCGCTGATACTATGGTCATCATAACGCCCGCCTGCCGTGATAGACCAATTATTGACAAACTGCCAGCGATTTTCCAAGAAGAGAGCCTTGCTTGTATAGCCTTTGTTGATTGACTCTTTGTCATCCAGATGTTCTTCTCGCCAGTCGGCGCCGCCGGTTAGGGTATAATTTTTCGCAAGCTGCCAGTTTTGCTGCCAGTTAAATCCGTTGGCATAAAGATCGGCAATAGAATTAAAGGAGTCCCAATATTTCAGGTCCGTTTCATTGTGATAGATACGGAAGAAGTTTTCTGCCCCGTTATTCTGCCCCCAGTGGTAGGTTAAGGCAATATTATCATCTACTTGTTTACGGTAGCCGTTTGGATAAACGAAATAGGGATTATTAGTTCCGGAATAGCCAGATTTGTCATCCGCATGTTCCAGGTCTAAAGAAAGAGAACGGTCATTACTAAGATCTTTATCTAATCTCATTGTCAGATATTCCTGATCAAATCCACTATTGTTCTTGGTTTCTGTTTTGCCGGTTGAGGGATTTTTGTATTTAAAGTCATCCCGTGTTTTCTTTTCTGCGGTGATCAGGTAGCCAATTCCATTTTCTTTGCCTTCCGTGGTCAGGCTATACCGCTCGAAGCCCCAACTGCCAAACTCGGATGAAATAGAAGTATTAGCCGTTTTCGCTTTGCGTGTAATAATATTAATAATACCGCCGACCGCATCGCTGCCGTATAGCGAGGAAGCCGGACCCCGGACGATTTCAATGCGTTCAATATTTTTGATTGGTAAGGAATTAAGGTCTATTCCTGCATGCGAATTTCCACTTATAACAAGATGGTCCCAGCCGATTCGGCGGCCATCCACCAGAACCAATACGCGGTCATCGCCATTGATCACAGGAACGGTACTGGTACCGGTTTCTTGCAACGCGATATTGCTTTTCTTTAAAATATCAGGCAAATTGGTAAAGCTGCCTTTTTCAATTTCTTCCTGCGTGATAACTGTTACATTAGCTGCAACTTCAGATTTTTTTACAGGCATACGGTTAGCTGTTACAACGTATTCATCAAAATTAAAGGTTTCTTCGCTGGCTGCGTCTTCAGCAAATATTATTTGCGATGTACCTAGCAGCACGGCGCTACTGAGCAGCGAGCATAATAATTTCTTTTGGTTTAATTTCATAAAAATCTCCCTTCGTTCTCTGTTCGTAGGTTTTGTGAATAGAATGAATAAATCCATTTTCAACAGGAGTCCATCAGAAACTGCGAATGAATAAATGAATATGTATGGGAATAATTAGTTGACTGACAGCAGTCGGTCGGTGAGTATAAAAAAAGTTATTTGACTGACGACAGTCAGTCGATAATCAAAATAATTTTATATTTTCATTTCACACACCTTTCTTTTTATATGTGTGTACCAGTGATGTGAGAGGATTGATCTTGTTGGGCGATTGCCATCCAGGATCAAGGCTGCCCGTAAATAAACAAATTCTTATGATTGACAACAGCTATAAGAAATAAAGATAAGCCTAAACGATTATGATTATCAATATCATGGACAAATACGATTATATTCTTTTGGAAAATGTAAGTCAATACTTTTCTAATACCTTTCTAATCCGTTGTAGAACAAAGTGAGATGGTTTAATTAAACCTAACAGGCATATTCTTACAAACAAACTGCGGTAAGGCTCGGATGAAGTAGAAATGTGTCTCAAAAGTCATTGCAAAAGAAGAGGAGAGGATTGACAAAATTTTCTCAAAAGCGTATAGTAATGTTAATAAAATATGTATTGAAACCAATGATTAAGAAGAGTAAGCTTTGTGCCGGTCACTTACAGAGAGTTGCGGGTGGTGAAACGCAACAGGGAAGCCTTAGCCGAATGGACTTAAGAGGGCAGACGAACAGCCGCCGCAGGCAGCTTAGTAGTAGCTGACGGGAACTTCACCCGTTACCAAGGAAGTGCATATCATGTTGTATGCAGAAGAAGCGGGTGCGTTTTCGCACCAAGTTGAGTGGTACCACAGAAGTATAGGCTTTTGTCTCAGTGAGAATTGAGATAAAAGCCTTTTTTTATTATCCAAAATCAGATATATGAGGGGAGACGGCAGTATGGCAAAGAAAATTCCACACAGATTATATTTAACCGAGGAGCAGATGCCGACACAATGGTACAACTTGCGGGCTGATATGAAAGAAAAGCCTGAGCCTATGCTAAATCCGGCAACAGGAAAGCCGGTGGAACCGCAAGACTTATATCCCGTATTCTGTGAAAAGCTGGCCCATCAGGAATTGGATGATACAACTAGATATATTGACATCCCGGAAGAAATTCTGGAAATGTACAAAAATTACCGTCCTTCCCCGCTATGCCGTGCCTATAGTCTGGAAAAAGCGTTAGGGACTCCGGCGAAAATTTACTTTAAGTTTGAAGGCAACAACACATCTGGCAGTCATAAGCTGAACTCGGCTATTGCCCAGGCTTATTATGCCAAGGAGCAGGGACTAAAGGGACTGACTACGGAAACGGGTGCCGGGCAGTGGGGGACGGCTTTGTCGGAAGCCTGCTGTTATTTTGGGATGCCGCTTACGGTATATATGGTCAAGGCATCCTATGAGCAGAAGCCTTTCCGGAAATCCATTATGGAAACCTTTGGGGCCAGCGTGATTTCCAGCCCCAGTCATACGACGGAAGCCGGCCGAAAGATTTTAGACGCCAATCCGGGAACCTCGGGCAGTCTGGGCTGTGCAATATCGGAAGCGGTGGAAAAGGCCGTTACTACCGAGGGCTATAAATATGTGTTAGGGTCGGTACTGAATCAGGTACTGCTCCACCAGTCCGTCATCGGTCTGGAAAGCGAGAAGGCGATGGAAATACTGGGTGAATATCCCGATATTGTTATCGGCTGCGCCGGCGGCGGCTCCAATCTTGGCGGTCTAATTGCGCCGTTTGTGAGAGATAAAATTACTGGCAAGGCGAATCCGCGGTTAGTGGCGGTAGAGCCGGTTTCTTGTCCTTCGCTGACCAGGGGGAAATTTGTATATGATTATTGTGACACCGGAAAGATTACCCCGATGGCCAAAATGTACACTCTCGGCTGCACGTTCGCACCGTCGCCCATTCATGCCGGCGGTCTGCGTTATCACGGCATGTCGCCGGCTCTTTCCAAGCTGTATCATGATGGCTATATGGAGGCGGTGGCAGTAGGCCAGACCAAAGTATTTGAAGCGGCGATTTTCTTTGCCAAGTATGAAGGCATTCTGCCGGCTCCCGAATCTTCCCACGCTATTCGTGTTGCGATAGATGAAGCCTTAAAATGCAAAGAGACGGGAGAAGAAAAGACCATTCTCTTTGGTTTAACCGGAACAGGATATTTTGATATGACAGCCTATAATTCCTTCCATGAAGGGACAATGAGCGACTACATCCCGACCGATGAAGAGCTCCAGAAGGGCTTTGCGGAACTTCCTAAAATCCCGGGAATCCAGGAGTAGTCACCTAATCAAAGTTACTGTGAGTTTAATCGGTGGTTAAGCTGCTTTTATGCCAATATCCGGTGAACTCGCCTCGATCGTTACAGGAGCCCGTGTACTCTTTCTTACATACTACTTAATTTTTCCAGAAAACTATCGATATAATAAGTAGTATAGTTATGGATGGAGTCGGGACTATGGCGATTGATCAAAATAGCTTGAGCAGTTTGCTGGCGGTCTTCGCGCCCCGCAGCAATATGACGGCTCTGCGGGAACAGCGCGCAAATCTCTTGCAGAAGCTGCAGCAAAATCCTGGTGATCCGGACGGTGACCGGCAACAGGCATCGGATATAAAGAATAACTTTCGGGAGCTGGCCGCCGTCGATCAGCAAATTTCTCAGGCCATGTATGACGAGATAGCCGGGAAGCTGGAAGAAGAGCGATTAGAGCAGGAGGCCGCGTCTGCCAGAAAAGAGCGGATCCGGGAACGGGCGCTGGCTAAACATGAGCGTTTCTTAGAAAATAAGAGTATGGGCAAACTTTTGTCCGCTGCTCTTAAGTCAGGTTATCCGAGCGGCATTGGCAGTCCTGGCGTTAGCGGCAGTGGACAGGGCGATATAAGTTATATTTCCGATGCCGAACGCGATTTACAGGAAGCCGTGCAATATGGAATTGCTGCGGCGGAAGTGGCTGCGCGCCGGAAAAATGCGGAGACCAAGGCACAAACCGAGGAAAACGCTCAAAAGCGGCAGGCTGCGCAGCGGAAAAAGGCTAAGTCTGTCAATATAATAGTTTGATCGTTGCAAAATAACTGTTTTTTTAATGAAAACAGTTATTTTTTTGATAATCATTTGAAGTGGGTTTTGTAAATGAAAAAATAGCAATTTTTTTACATTGTATATAAAAAAATTGCTATTTCTTTTTAATGAAATAGGAAAGTGGGAATCGTTGGCGAAATAGTATGACGATTCATACAGTTCAAATTTTATTCCGGAAGATATTTGCCGAGAAATTCGGAAAAAGGATTGGAGTTTTTTCACTTTCGACCTATTGGGCTGTCTTTTTACGGAGTTATTATGTAGGGGGCTTCATAAGGGGGAAGAAGGGATGGACCGATCAACAAAGTTTACCTTAGGGGAAACGGTAAATGTTCAGGTTTTACAGGAAATCCAAGATAAGTTTTCCGATGCTACGGGCCTTGCGGCGGTTATTGTCGATTCGGAAGGAAATCCTCTAACGCGGCCAAGCAACTTTACCCGGTTTTGTAAGGCTATACGATCAACAGCAAAAGGGCTTGAGCGTTGTATAAATTGTGACGACCAAGGCGGACGGCGTCGTCAGAAACCATCGGTATATCAATGCCACGCGGGACTTACCGATCTGGCCGCTCCAATTATTGTACATGATCAATATATTGGAGCTTTTTTGGGCGGACAAGTTTTGATTTCGCAAAAAGAGTATGATGCGAAGGAAAATATGTATCAGTGTACCAAAGATCTGGATATTGACAAAGAAAAACTGACGGCTGCTTTCCACGAGGTGAAGGTGATGCCTAAAAAACGCATTCAGGCAGCGGCTGATCTCATGTATATCATGTCAAACTATATTGTGGAAATTGGTGCTGCCAATATTTCAAGCAATTTGCTTATGGAGGAAATGAAGGCGAAGGCCAATCTGGAGGCGATGCTGCGGGCGACTGAATTAAAGGCGCTGCAATTGCAGGTTAATCCGCATTTCCTCTTTAATACGCTCAATACGATCGCCCGTCTTGCCCTTTTGGAAGGAGCGGCGCAGACTCAGGAAGTGGTGTATGCTCTGGCTGATTTATTGCGGAATAACCTGCGTGATATGGATGATCTGCGGACACTGTCGGAGGAAATCAAATTGATTACGGATTATTTAACGATCCAAAAGGTCCGTTTTGGCGAGCGTATTCGCGCTGATATTGACGTGGATCCGCAGCTTACCAATACGAAGGTTCCGGCCCTAACGCTGCAGCCTATTCTTGAAAATGCCATCATACACGGTTTGGAACGGAAGGTCGAAGGCGGCAAAGTAGGGATTGTGGTACGCCGGCAGGACGATCAGGTCGTAATTTCTGTTGTCGATACGGGTGTCGGTTTGTCGCCCGATAAAATTCATGAGATTTTTCAGGCCGAAACGCGGAAAGAAACTCACGGGCAGACGACCGGACTTGGCATTTTAAATGTACACAAACGGATTCAGCATTATTTCGGCAAGGAATATGGCCTTAAAATCAACAGTGTGTTAGGGGAAGGTACGACCGTAGACATTTATTTACCCTATCAATTTCAAACTATCTGAAACGTCCCTGACGGCGCTTTTTGCGCCATGGATCATTCCGTCAGTTTGAAAACACACTCTAGGGCGTGTTTTCAAACTATCCGAAACGCTCCCTGGCGGCGCTTTTTGTGCCATACTTCACTAAAATTTTTTGAAATAGGGGCCGCTATTCCTGCAAAATTTTAATTCGTCTGGCGCAAAAATCACTCGCCATGGATCATTCCGTTAGTTTGAAAACACACCCTAGGGGAGAGTAAAATGCATAAACTTCTGATTGTTGACGATGAAGAGATTGAAAGAAAAGCTCTGCAGGTTATTATTGAAAAGAGCAGCCAGCCGATCCGCGTTGTTGCTGAAGCGGGCGATGGCGGCAGCGCCTGCCGTATCGCTGCCGCCGAGAAACCGGATATTATTTTGATGGATATCCGTATGCCCGGGATGAACGGTATTGATGCGGCGAAGAGAATCCATGCAGCATTGCCGGAAACCTCCATTATCATTCTTACGGCCTTCGATGAGCTTTCCTATACTAAGGAAGCGATTCGAATCGGTGCCGTGGAATATTTGCTCAAGCCGGTCCGTCCTGCCGATATTACGGCTGTGCTGCAGTCCACTTGCGCGAAAATTGCGGGGCGAAAGGCGAAGATCGAGGAGGAAGAACAACTGCGGGCCAGTGTTGCCGCGGCGCTGCCCTTTATTCAGATGTCTTTTGTATATGATCTTATCTCCGGTGCCATTTATGACAGTGAAATTTTGCGGGAACGGTATCATTTTCTGGGGCTGTCTATTGCGCCGAGTGTAGCGCTTGTGGCTGACATAGATAATTTCCGTCAACTGACCATGCAAGGGTCGGAACTTGACAAGCAGGTAATCAAGCAAAAGGTCTATCAGTTGATTGTCAAACTTTTTGGCACAGACAGCCTGGTTACGCCTCTGGGCAGTGATAATGTGATTATTTTGCTGGGCTTTTTGGAAACTGCGCGGGAAAAAGTGGAACAGTTGGCGCGGCAGCAGGCAAAACGCATTCGTGATGCCGTTGCCAGTGAACTGGGGCTGAGTGTTACCATCGGAATCGGCAACTACTATGCTGATATTTGCGATATCCATAAATCCTATGTGGAGGCTTTGGCCGCCAAGCGGCAGCGTTTTTACCTGGGGGACAATCAAATTATCCATATTAAGGATATTCCTCATTTGCAGGAAGGCCCGCTGCAATATCCCTTTCAGTATGAACGGGTATTATTGGAACAGGTTCGCTGTGGTAACAGGGTCCAGGCCAAGGAAGCCCTTGTTTTGCTGCTGAAAGAAATTTTTTCCAGTCACGCAAACATGGACATTGTGAAAGCCTGTATTTTGGAACTGCTGATCGTTTTATCACGGGCCGTTGTGGAGGGAGGATCCAATTTAGACAAACTGACTTTGCTAGATTTGAACTGCCTGGAAGAATTGCAGCGGTGCACCAGCCAGGAAGAAATTGAACTATGGCTGACCGGGGTATTGGAAAAAACAATGGATCATATGCTCGAAAACCGCGCCAGCATGAATGTGCGGGTCATTCATAAAGCTTGCGAGTACATTACCAAAAACTACAATCGAAACATTTCGTTGGAAGAAGTGGCGCAGACCGTTCATTTAAGTCCCTTTTATTTCAGCCGGCTGTTTAAACAGGAAAGAGGCTATAATTTTGTTGATTTTCTGACCAAAGTGCGCATTGAGAAGGCGAAAAAAATGCTGCAAAACTCTGATTATACGGCGATTTGCATTGCCGCGGAGGTGGGCTATAAGGATGCCAGCTATTTTAGCCGCGTATTCCGCTATGCTGTCGGTATGACGCCGAATCAATACCGTCACGCCGTCCAGTCCGGCCAGCTTCTGCTGCCAACAGGCTGCCCCGAAAGCAATTAAAGACAGGGAACGTTAAAAAGGAGTCTGCCTTAAGGCAGGCTCCTTTTGGCCTATGGGACTTTTTTTACTTTTTCTGATAGTTTTATGTCAATTCACCTTCCAGTAGTAGGAAGGACGGCAGCTAAGCCGAATAGTAGGAACATACACTTGATAAAATGGGGGTCTCCGGGGTGAATATACAGGATATTCTAGCGGCAATCAGTGTGCTTATTAACGGGATTCCGGCAGGGTTGTATGCCATGTCTTTTGGTTTTGCCGCCGTGCCTACGGCCATCGGTTTTGCCGTCGGCGTTATCGGCTGCGGTTTGTTCGGGCTTGTCACACCGATTTCCTTTCAGGCGGAAACGATTACTTTGGCCGGAACGTTGGGAAAATCACCGCAGGAACGGTTTTCGATTATTTTTCTGGAAGGGGCTATTCTGCTTGCCGTTGGCCTGCTTGGCTTTTTCCAGGCGCTTGTAACCTTTATTGGACCTGTTATTACGAGCGGAATGATGGCCGGGGTAGGCATTATTTTAGCCCGTGTAGCCGTTGAGATGGTGCGGCGGCGGCCAGTCGTAGGCGCCGTATCGGTTTTGTCGGCGCTGGTCGCTTATTATATAACACCGAATCCCGGCGACAAGCTTGTTTATACGATTGTTGTGTCCGTTATTCTCACATCGGTGGTAGAAACCCTTTGGTTCCGGTCGGAACAACAGGCCGGTGCTGTGACCAAAGAACGATTTGTGCTGCAGAAGCTGGTTATGAACCGGAATGTTGTCCGCAGTGCTTTGGCTATCTGTGCATTGAATGTGGGCGCCAATATTGCTTTTGGCTCTATTACGGCTAAAACATTGGCAAACAGCGAGGTGAACCTGGATCACCTTACCATCGTAAGCAGTCTGGCCGATATGGGATCGGCGCTCTTTGGCGGCGGACCGGTGCAGGCCATTATTTCCGCTACCGGCGCTGCGCCTCATCCCCTGTGGTCGGCCCTGGCCATGATGGCCATGATGGCTCTTCTGTTATTGAGCGGCATGTTGCCCAGGCTGGGACGGTATGTCTCAGGCGAGTCCATCGCCGGTTTCCTGCTCGTGCTCGGTGCGATCGTAACGGTTCCGGCCAATGCAGCACTGGCCTTACAGGGCGGTATCGGCAGCGCCGGTTCCGTGATCGGCGGCGTCACGCTGGCGGTGACGGCTGTTACCGATCCGTTTATCGGTATGCTTAGCGGTCTTTGCGTGCAATGGCTGCTCAGCGTATTTTCCTTGTAAACCTTAGACCGGAGAGAGGAGTAAAACCTATGGAGCCTTATGCAAAGATTTATCAACTGCAGGAATTAATCGAGACGAAGCGGGCGGCGGACCGTCCGGGTCCCTATAAGGTAGGCGTCGATCTGGGCACAGCTGATGTGGTGCTCGTTGTGACGGACAGTGAAGGGAATCCTGTGGCCGGCAGCATGGAATGGGCGTCTGTCGTAAAGGACGGTCTTGTTGTTGATTTTCGTGGTGCCACAGAGATTGTGGAGCGATTAAAAAAAGAAGTGGAAGGTATTCTCGGCGTGACTCTTGATAAGGGAGCTACGGCGATTCCGCCCGGGACGGTCGGGCGAAATGCTGCTGCCTGCGGCCATGTCATTGCCGGCGCCGGTCTCGATCCGGTCTGCCAGGTCGACGAACCGGTGGCGGCCGCAAGGGCACTGGGCATTAAAGACGGCATTGTTATCGATATCGGCGGCGGTACGACAGGTGTTGCGGTATTGAAAAACGGCGAGATTGTTTTATCGGAAGATGAGGCGACAGGCGGTACCCATATTACTTTGGTACTGGCAGGCGCCTTTCATATCAGTACGGACGAAGCGGAAAAAATGAAGCGCGATTCGTCACGGCACAAGCAGCTTTTACCGGTTATCCTGCCTGTTATTGAGAAAATGGCAACCATCGTGAGAAACATGCTGGCCGGTCACGGGGAATATGACGACTATCCCGTTTATGTGGTCGGCGGCACGGCGTATCTGACCAACTTCGGCGAAGAGTTCAGCAAGGCTTTTGGACGTACTGTCCATGTGCCGCCTCATCCATTGCTGGTGACGCCGCTGGGCATTGCCATGTTTGCCTAAGTATAAGTAATGAAAATAGGAAAATGTAAAGGAAAAAGACGAAAGATCCGGAAGATCTTTCGTCTTTTTCCTTTACGGCAGTTATATCAGATGGCCGCCCGGAAGAGGTTTTCCATCTCTTGTTGTGTAGCCTGGCGGGGGTTAGTCAGGCTGCACATGTCCTTCAGGGCATTGGCGGCAAGGAGGGGGATATCGTTTTCGTTGAAGGCTTTGATTTCCCGAAGCCCCGGCGGAATGCCCACCGCCTTTGATAAGGTGCGGATGGCGATGATTGCCGCCTGGGCGCTTTGTTCCAGCGACATATTTCGCGTATCGATGCCGAAGGCTTCACTGATATCACGGAATTTTTCCAAGGTTACAGCGGAATTGTACTCCGCCACGACAGGCAGCATGATGGCGTTGCACAGGCCATGGGGCAAATTGTAGAAGCCGCCGAGTTGATGGGCTGCTGAATGCACATAACCGACGCTTGCATTATTAAAGGCGATGCCGGCCAGGTAGGCCGCATTGATCATCATTTCACGGGCTTCCAGGTCCTTGCCGTTATGGACGGCCGTAGGCAGGTAATTGGCCACCAGCTCGATTGCTTTCAGGGCCTTGCAGTCCGTTACCGGCGTGGCATTGGTGGAGATATACGCCTCAATGGCATGGGTTAAGGCGTCCATGCCGGTCGCCGCGGTTAAGGAGGGCGGCATATCGATCATTAAGGTCGAATCGTTGACGGCGATACGCGGCGTGATGCGCCAGTCGGAAATGGTCATCTTCACGTGCCGCTCTTCGTCCGTGATGACGCAGAAACGGGTCAGTTCACTGCCCGTACCTGCCGTCGTATTGATTGTAAAGAGCAGGGCCGAAGGTTTTTTCAGCTTGTTCAGGCCCTCATAGTCATTGATCCGTCCACCGTTAGTGGCCAGAAAAGCGACAGCCTTGGCACAGTCGTGCGGTGAGCCGCCGCCAAAGGACATAAGGAAATCACAGCCGTTGTCGGCAAAAAGCTTCAAGGCTTCCTGGGCATTGGTGACGGTCGGATTGGGATGAACGCCGTCATACATGACATAAAGCAGTCCAGTGCTTACCAAGACGCCGGTTACGCGCGCCATAAGCTTGCTTTGCGCCAGAAAGGCATCGGTTACAATGAGTGCCTTACGCAGCTTCATCGGTTTCAAATATTCGGCAAGTTTTTCCAGACTACCGGCACCGATCAGGCTGATTGGCGCCATAAAATATTCATGGATCTGATTGTCCACTCTTTGTCAGCTCCCTGTCATTGATTCGTCTGTTTCATCGTATCATTTCATTTTGGCGCTTACAAGAGCCGGAGGGGCCTTTTGGGGCAAGTCGGCAAGATAAGTCTATAATGGGAAAAATTATTAATGAAAGGTCTGTCTGTAGTGCAAAAAGGCTTCTAACCCATTAGGGGGAAGAAGAGCAATTTATTATCATAATGAAGCAATTATCTGGCTTAGATGGATATTCATTTCATTATATAATAAGACTAACATGTTTAAATGGCCATTGAACTGAGTGCCGAATTTTCCATCTTCTTATCCTTAAACTTTGTGAGGGATCTATCCATGAAACCAAAACAATGGCTGGACGATTTTATTACCGGTTTTCAGTTCTTAACGCGGATAGAAATCTGTAAGCACCATGACAGTTCGTTGGAGAGTTTTGGACGAAGCGTCAAATTCTTTCCGCTCATCGGAGCGATGCTTGGTCTGCTGTTAGCGGCATTTCTGTGGGGGGCCAGACAGTATTTCGGCGGTTTGGGACCGCAGAATACGCTGGTAGCCGCTTTGATCATCGGGGAAGTGGTCCTTACCGGGGCGCTTCACTGGGACGGTTTTATGGATACCTTTGACGGTGTATTTTCCGGCCGGGACCGGGAGCGCATGCTCGAAATCATGAAAGACAGCCGTGTCGGCGCCTTTGGTGCTATGGCCTTGGCTCTGGCGCTGTTAGCCCGGTTCACCATTCTTACTGATCTGGAGCCGCAACTGCTGCCCGGGGTGGTGATCCTGATGCCTGTAGCCGGCAGGCTCGCTGTGGTCATGACCATTACCTTCTTTCCTTATGCCAGGCCGAGCGGCCTGGGCCATGTCTTTCCTTCTCACCGGGAGACAGGCAATCTTTATGTGGCGCTTTTGTTTGCGGCAGCCATGTTCGCCTTTCTGGGTCTGAAAGCTGCCATAGCCGGCAGCAGCGCCGTTGGCTGCGGTCTTTTGTTTGCTGCTTATGTGAGCGGCAAACTGGGCGGTGTCACCGGTGATGTATACGGCGCTGTCAACATTGTTACGGAGTTGGCCGCAGCCGCGCTCTTTCTGTTTTTGTTTTCGTAACAAGCGCTGCTTTTGAGGAAAAGATAGGACTTTTTTTACAGCCTTGCCGACTTTTTTGCTGACTCGGGAAAATGGATAGGAGAAGGTCTTTTCCTAGCGAAGTGCTAGGTATAATTTCATAGAGATGCCACCAACCAGGTGCCTCTTAGCCTAACAATAAGAGGAGAATAGGGAAGCTCGGACAGGACATAGTCCTGAAACGACGCGGTCGCGCCACTGTAATCGGGGAGAATTTTCAGCACATGCCACCGGAAAGCCGGGAAGGCGCTGAACGTTTTTTGATCCGCTAGCCAGGAGACCTGCCTGTTATGGCTGTCATTTTTCTCCGCGTCAGAGAAAATGCCGGAAGGATAGGAGCTGGAAGTCAAAGCACCTGCCTTTTAGGCAGGTGCTTTTTGTCGGTCGGGATGATTACGGACAATAATTCACCATAGGAGGGAAAGACGATGGATTTTGAAAAAGTGGTTGATGAACTGATTGACGGTGCGGCCAAGCCGCTCCATAGCCTGGGCCTTTTGGAAAAACATCTGAAAAAGGTGCTTTTGGCCTGGGGCAGACTTGATAAGAAAATTCGCCCCTATCACATCATTTATGCGGCCGATAATGGTGTCGTCGAAGAGGCTGTCGCGCCGGACCCGGTTGAATTTACCTATTTGCAGGCGCGCAATATGGCGGCCGGTCTGGCAACAGTCAGTTGCTTTTGTCAAATCAATCAGATTCCCTATGAAGTGATCGACATAGGCATTCGCGATAAGCGCGAAGCAGGCATCAACAAAAAAGTTGCCTTCGGGACAAAAAACTTTATGAAAGAAGAAGCGATGAGCCGCGAGGAGTTTCAACAAGCCTGGCAGGTTGGCGTGGAACGGGTGCAACAAGCCGTAAGGGAAAAACAAGCAAATCTTTTGTCCTTTGGCGAAATGGGCATTGGCAATACAACGACTTCGTCGGCGGTGCTCCATGCACTGACCGGGATGCCGCCTGAATTTGTCGTCGGCCACGGCGCCGGACTCAAATCGCCCGAAGCACTGCGGCGCAAGCGGCTTATTGTAGAGAAGGGCGTCGAAAAGCACATGGTCAAGCTTCACGACGTAGAAGATATTTTGCGCTGTGTGGGCGGTTTTGATATTGTGGCCATGTGTGCCAGTATGGTCGAATGCGGCAAACTAAAGATTCCTTTTGTGCTGGACGGATTTATTACGGCTGTGGCTTACGCCTGTGCCGTCCGCATCGACAGCAAACTGGACCGTTACGCGCTGCCGTCCCATATGTCCAAGGAACCCGGTATGGCCTACTGTCTCCTGTTGGGCAACATTATGGCTGAAGATGTGATCATTCACGCCGGCATGGGCCTCGGGGAAGGTACCGGCGCAGTGCTGATGGTGTCTATGCTGAAAACCATGCTTTATGCCATGCAGCATGTGGCGAGGATTTCCGATTTTTTGGCCGAGGCGGGCAAGAAGGAACTGGCCATGTAGGAAACCGGTCATAGCGAGTGGTCTGTCCCTCCTTGCGGTAAAATCCTTTTGCGTTTTTAAATTAGGAAGAGAAAGTACCCTTCTTAGTAAAGAAGGGCGCTTTCTCTTTTTTTGTAAAAGAAATAGGGTAATACAACAAAATAATCCTATTGCTTTTTCCCTGGGGAGGAAGGGGGAAAAAAGCTTTTTTGAAAGCAGCAATTATGTACGGTCGCTTGGCAAAATTTAAGCAAGGTAGAAAGACAGAAAAATCAAATATGTGTAAAGACAACGATGATTTAGCACAACGTGGAGGATGCTATGGCCTTAGACAAACCGCGCATGGTTCAAGAGTATGTGCCGGGCAAGCAGGTGACTCTTGCTCATTTGATTGCCAATCCCAAAAAGGATTTATGCGAAAAACTCGGTCTCACTGCTGTTTCGGCGATCGGAATTTTAACGATCACTCCCTGTGAAGCAGCCATTATCGCCGCCGATGCGGCAACGAAGACCGCCGCTGTGACCATCGGTTTTATGGACCGTTTTACGGGTTCTGTGGTTATTACCGGCAATATTTCGGCGGTGGAGGCGGCGCTTAACCAGGTCGTTCATCTGCTTGGTGACGGACTGGGCTTTTCCGGGCCGAAGGTTACGCGCTCCTAGCCGATGCGGCAGGTTATGTTTGTCGGCGCTGTCGGTGCAGGGAAGACATCGCTGATTCATGCATTGGAAAAAAAAGAGCAACAGGTGGCAAAGACGCAGGCCATCATGTTTCATGACGGTACGATTGATACACCGGGCGAATATGCCCAGATGCCGCGGCTTTACTCGGCGCTCATGGTAACCGCGTCCCAGGCGTCGCTCATTGCGGTTGTGCAGGATGGCATTCGTACCGGTCCGGTACTGCCGCCCGGTTTTGCGACCATGTTTGCCAGGCAATCCATCGGGATCATTACGAAAATCGATTCGCCTGAGGCCAGACCGGAACAAGCTCGTGTTCGTCTTTTGGAAAGCGGGGTCAGCGGTCCTATTTTTGCTGTGTCTGCTTTTACAGGAGAAGGAATAGAAACATTGCTGAAATTCCTCGAAAGGAGGTGCGACAATGAGTGAAGCTTTAGGAATGGTGGAAACGAAAGGCCTGGTTGGCGCGATTGAAGCGGCTGATGCCATGGTCAAATCGGCCAACGTCATCCTCGTCGGCTACGAAAGGATCGGTTCCGGTCTTGTAACCGTTATGGTGCGGGGTGATGTGGGAGCCGTCAAATCGGCTGCCGATGCAGGCGCAGCGGCAGCCCGTAAGGTAGGGGAGGTCGTTTCCGTTCATGTAATTCCTCGTCCTCATACTGATGTGGAAAAAATTTTACCGAAGGTGTAAGCCAGGGAAATATTATGGAGGTGACCAGATAAATGCAAGAACAATTGATTGACAAGGTAATGGATGAAATTAAGAAAAGGATGGAAGAGCAGGCGCCGGCCAGTAAAGCTCAAGCCGCGGCTTGTCCGGCAAATCCGGGCATGACCGAATTTGTCGGAACGGCCATCGGCGATACGATTGGCCTTGTGATTGCCAATGTAGACCCTTCGCTGCATGAAATGATGAAGATTGACCCCAAGTACCGCTCTATCGGTATTTTAGGCGCCCGTACCGGTGCCGGCCCTCACATTATGGCTGCCGATGAAGCGGTCAAAGCGACCAATACGGAAATCGTAGCCATCGAGTTGGCCCGTGATACGAAAGGCGGCGCCGGCCATGGCAGCTTGATTATTTTTGGGGCCGAAGAGGTTTCCGACGCAAGACGGGCTGTGGAAGTGGCCTTGAAGGAACTGAACCGCACGTTCGGTGATGTATACGGCAATGACGCCGGCCATATTGAACTGCAATATACGGCCCGGGCCAGCTATGCAATCAATAAAGCTTTTAACGCGCCGCTCGGCAAAGCCTTCGGTCTGATTGTCGGCGCGCCTGCCGCTATCGGTGTGCTCATGTCCGATGTGGCGGTAAAAACGGCCAATGTTGAATTGATCGGTTATTCCAGTCCCGCTCAGGGCACCAGCTTTTCCAACGAAGTGATTATCATGATCAGCGGTGATTCCGGTGCTGTCCGGCAGTCTGTTCTGGCCGCAAAAGAGGCGGGCAGAAAGCTGCTCGAAGCGATGGGCGGACCGGCTCCGTCTTCGACAACGCCTTATATCTAACTGACGAGGAGGGGATTTAGCATGAAGAGATCAAAACGCGTGCAAGCGTTGGAAGCCCGTCCCGTCAATCAGGATGGGTTCGTAGTAGATTGGCCGGAGGTCGGGTTGATTGCCATGGGCAGTCCGAATGATCCGACGCCGAGCATTAAGGTGCAAAACGGTAAAATCGTAGAAATGGATGGTATTCTCCGCGACAAGTTCGATTTTATTGATCAGTTTATCGCCGACTATGCGATCGACGCTTCGATCGCCGAACAGGCGATGGCCATGGACAGCACGGAAATCGCCAAAATGCTTGTTGATATTCACGTGCCCCGCCAGGAAATCGTCAAAATCGTTCGCGGTCTTACGGCGGCCAAACTGGTCGACGTATTTAATCAGATGAACGTAGTGGAAATGATGATGGCTTTGCAAAAGATGCGCGCCCGCAAAACGCCTTCAAACCAATGCCATATTACGAACGTGAAAGACAATCCCGTACTGATTGCGGCCGATGGCGCCGAAGCGTCCCTGCGCGGTTTCGACGAAATGGAAACGACCGTTGCCGTTGTCCGTTATGCCCCCTTTAATGCGCTGGCCCTGCTGTTGGGCAGTCAGGTTGGCCGCGGCGGCACACTCATTCAATGCGCCCTGGAAGAAGCGACGGAGCTTGAACTGGGCATGCGCGGTATCACGGCGTATGCGGAAACGATTTCCGTATACGGTACGGAAAATGTATTTGTCGACGGTGATGATACTCCCTGGTCGAAGGCATTCCTCGCATCGGCCTATGCCTCACGGGGTCTGAAAATGCGCTTTACATCCGGGACCGGTTCAGAAGTACAGATGGGTTATGCCGAGGGCAAATCGATGCTGTATCTGGAAATCCGCTGCATCATGGTCACCAGAGGTGCCGGTGTGCAGGGACTGCAAAACGGTTCCGTAAGCTGCATCGGTGTACCGGCAGCCGTTCCCTCCGGTATCCGCGCTGTTCTGGCGGAAAATCTCTGCGCCGCCATGATCGACCTGGAAGTTGCCTCCAGCAATGACCAGACCTTCACTCATTCCGACATTCGCCGTACGGCCCGCACACTTATGCAGTTCCTGCCGGGTACGGACTTCATCTGCTCCGGCTACAGCGGAACGCCGAACTATGACAACATGTTTGCCGGTTCCAACTGGGATGTAGAGGATTATGACGATTGGAATATTCTGCAGCGTGACCTCAAGGTCGACGGTGGTCTCCGCCCTGTTTCGGAAGAAGAGATCATCCGTGTTCGCAATAAAGCAGCGAAGGCCATTCAGGCTGTTTTCAGAGAACTGGGCTTCCCGGCCATTACGGACGAAGAAGTGGAAGCCGCCACTTATGCCCATGGCAGCAACGATATGCCGCCGCGCAACATTGTTGAAGACCTGAAAGCTGCCCAGGAGCTGATGAGCCGCGGGATTACGGGGCTTGATGTGATTAAAGCCTTATCGAAAGCCGGCTTTAATGATGTGGCTTCGAATGTACTCAATTTGCTTAAACAGCGCATTTCCGGCGACTATCTCCATACAGCCGCCATTTTGGATAAAGACTTTAATGTCATCAGCGCCGTTAATCAGCAAAATGACTACCAGGGCCCCGGAACCGGTTATCGTCTCAGCGATGCGCGCTGGGAGGAAATTAAAAATATCAGTCAGGCGATCAATCCGTCTGATTTCGATGTTTGAGTCGGGAAAGAGGTGCGTAAAAAATGCAAATTAGCGAACAAATGATTCGTGAAATTGTCCTGCAAGTTATGCAGGGAATGGAACCGCCGACTGCGGCAGCACCAAGTAAACCGGTGGTGCAGGGCCGTCCGATGACACTGGTGGAAAAAGGCGACGCCCGCCCGGGAACGCGTACCGATGAAGTGGTCATCGCCCTGGCGCCGGCTTTTGGTAAATACCAGAATAAAACAATTGTCAATATTCCTCACAGCGATGTTCTGCGGGAAATTATCGCCGGTATTGAGGAAGAAGGCATTCAGGCCCGTGTTGTACGGGTGCTCAGAACATCCGACGTGGATTTTGCCGCCCATGACGCAACAAAATTAAGCGGCTCCGGAATTGCCATCGGCATCCAGTCGCGCGGCACGACGGTTATTCACCAGAAAGATTTGCCGCCCTTGAGCAATCTGGAGTTATTTTCACAGTCGCCGCTCATTGATCTGCCTACGTATCGCGCTATCGGCAAAAATGCGGCCAAATACGCCAAAGGCGAATCGCCTACGCCGGTTCCGACGAAAAATGATCAGATGGCCCGGCCAAAATACCAGGCCAAAGCAGCCGTGCTTCATATCAAAGAAACGGAACACGTTATTCCCGGCAAGAAACCGGTAGAAGTAGAAGTGAAATTTTAAGTCAACGGAGGTGAACACCATGTCTCAGGAAAAATTAGTGGAAGAAATCGTTCGGCAAGTATTGCAGTCCATGTACCAGGGGGGCGCTGCGGCCGCGCCGCAGGCAGCTCCGGCTAAGACGGGCCTGTGCCCCGCCAGCGATTATCCCTTGTCGGCCAAACGGGCTGACTCGCTAAAAACTCCTACAGGAAAAAAACTGGCCGATATTACGCTGGACAGCGTACTGGCCGGACAGGTTGCGCCGGAGGATGTGCGTATCGCGCCGGAAACGCTGCGCATGCAGGCTGAAATCGCCGACGGCGTCGGCCGGACGCAGTTCGGCAACAATCTGCGCCGGGCAGCGGAACTGACCGCTGTTCCTGATAAACGCATATTGGAAATCTACAATGCACTGCGCCCCTATCGCTCCACGAAAGAAGAACTGTCTGGCATTGCCGATGAACTGGAAACCAAATATAAAGCCGTAATGAGCGCAGCTTTGGTCCGCGAGGCGGCTGACGTATACGAGCGGCGCAACCGGTTAAGAGCAGACTAGAGTAGGATGGGGTTGCCATGACAATCATTGCAGGCGTAGATGTTGGAAACTCAACAACCGAAGTTTGCCTGGTTCAGGTTGACAGCAGTACCAGGCGTACCTATTTATCAAGCAGTATTGTGAAAACCACCGGTATAAAAGGAACGGTCGCCAATGTGCCGGGCATTATCGTCGCCTTGCAGGAGGCTGTTAAAGCATCGGGCGTTTCCCTGAGCGATATCAAAGAAATCCGCCTGAATGAAGCAACACCGGTTATTGGTGATCTGGCTATGGAGACGATTACGGAAACGATTATTACGGAATCGACAATGATCGGCCATAACCCTTCCACGCCGGGCGGCATCGGTCTTGGCGTCGGTGTTACCATTCCCTACGGGGAGCTGACGGCTGCCGGAGCAGGAGCAAAAATTATTTGCGTTGTACCTGGCGGCATTGACTTTGAAGAAGCGGCAAAAACGCTTAACCAGGCGATTGACCGCGGCGTTGATTTGCAGGGAGCGATCGTACGCCAGGACGATGCCGTGCTGATTACCAACAGGCTGCGTAAAGCCATTCCGATCATCGATGAAGTCACGCTGATCGACAAGGTCCCGCTGCACATGCTGGCGGCCGTAGAAGTGGCTTTGCCCGGTCAGACCATTCAGACGCTGTCTAATCCCTACGGGATTGCCACGGTTTTTGAGCTGTCGCCTGATGAGACGAAGCTCATCGTTCCCATTGCCCGTGCGCTGATCGGTAACCGGTCCGCCGTTGTGGTACGGACCCCGGCCGGTGATGTGAAGGCAAGAACGATTCCGGCCGGGTTTATCACACTGGTCGGTGAAAAGGGCCGCGAAGATATTGATGTGGAAGCAGGCGCCCGCAAAATTATGGAAACGGTGGAACGGGTGCAGCCGGTGATTGATATCCAGGGCGAGAAGGGAACAAACGTAAACGGTATGCTCGAACGGGTCAGACAGGTTATGAGCGATTTGACGTCGCAGCCTGTGGGCGACATGAAAATCCAGGACCTGCTTGCCGTGGATACCTTCGTACCGCAAAAAGTACAAGGTGGCCTGGCCGGTGAATTTGCCCTGGAAAACGCTGTGGCCTTAGCCGCCATGGTAAAAACATCGCGACTGCCGATGCAGCAGATTGCCGATCAATTGCAGGAACGGCTGCAGGTTTCCGTGGTTATCGCCGGCGTGGAAGCCAATATGGCCATCCGGGGCGCGCTGACGACACCCGGTACGGACAAACCGCTGGCCATTCTCGACATGGGTGGCGGTTCGACCGATGCAGCCATTATTACCAGGCAGGAAAAAATCGAATCCATTCATTTGGCCGGTGCCGGCGATATGGTAACGATGCTCATCAATTCGGAACTGGGGCTTAATGACTTTGATCTGGCGGAGGATATCAAGAAGTATCCCCTGGCGAAGGTGGAAAGCCTTTACCATATCCGCCTGGAAGACGGCACGGTCCGCTTTTTTGAAGAAAATCTGCCGCCCCAGGTATTTTCCCGTGTCGTTATTTTAAAAGAAAACGACATGGTGCCCATTCCGTCCGATCATCCCCTGGATAAAATCCGTCATGTGCGGCGTGAAGCAAAAAAACGCGTTTTTGTGACCAATTCGCTGCGTTCATTGGCCCGGGTAGCGCCGACGGGCAATATTCGCCATATTGAATTTGTCGTTCTCGTCGGCGGATCAGCCCTTGATTTTGAAGTAGCCGATATGGTCACCGACGCGCTCGGCGAATACGGCATTGTCTGCGGCCGCGGTAACATCCGCGGTACGGAAGGCCCGCGTAATGCCGTCGCGACCGGTCTGGTCCTTTCCTACTTTGCGGGAGAGGAGTGAGGAATATGCCGGCTAATCAAGGTGCCAACAGGCCCTGCATTTTTATTCGAATCGTTCCGCACAAAGACAGGGAGAGAAAACTGCGCGAACTGACGGCAGGCATGGAAGAGGAAGGCATTCCCTGTCAGATCGCGGATGCGACAGAGCAAGAAGAAGGTGCCGGTGTTCTGGCCCACGAGGCGGCCGTGCAGTCACAGCTTGCTGTCGGTGTCGGTGTGACAGATGGGGAGATAGCGGTCCACTATGCTAAGCTGCCAGTGGGAAAACCGCTCTTTCTATCAGCGGAACAGCAGCCTGCTGTCTGGCGGTCTCTGGGCTACAATGCGGCCAGACTGGTAAAGGGAATCCCCTTTAAAGGGATTGAGCCGGAACCGGAGACAAAGGCGGCAAGCTGCAGGGAGCAGCAAAGTATGGCTGTAGAACAAGATACTGCTGCAATGGAGAGCCTTGTAGCCGCCATCGTGCAGCGAATTTTACAAGAATCGGCTAACGGCCATGGGGGAGGTGTAGGAACATGGTCAGACAAGCGCTAGGCTTAATCGAAACAGTCGGCTTGGCAGCCGCTGTTGCGGCAGCCGATGCGGCTGTGAAGGCGGCGAATGTAAAACTTCTCGGCTATGAACTGGCCAAAGGCGGCGGCTTGACAACCGTCAAATTGTTTGGCGACGTAGGGGCCGTTACGGCCGCCGTTGCGGCAGGGAAAATGGCTGCTGCCCAAATGACTTCCGTTTGGGGTGCTCATGTAATTCCCCGGCCTCATGGTGAAGTCGATAAGTTGTTGTTTACCAAAGATACGGTCGGTTACCGGCAGCCTGTTCCGGTGGAGCAGCCGCCGGAGGAGACGCCTGCGGTTGCAGCAAAAACGCCGGTTTACCAGGCGACGGTGCCTGTTGACAATGATCCGGCAGCAGTCGAACAGAGCCAAGCCATGGCCGGGGCGGCCATACCGGAAGCCGTGCAGGCAGCGGCTGAAACGTCAAAGGTTCCGGCAGAGCCGGCAACAAAGGCAGGCTTGGCCCTGCAGAAGCAACCGGAAGAGCTTTGCAATCTTTGCGGCGATCCACTTTGTGACAGACACAAGGGAGAACCGCGGGCAAATTGCATCCACTATAACGAACTCAAACATAAGGAGGAATCATAATGCGGGGAGAAGCATTAGGAATGGTTGAAACAAAAGGTCTTGTCAGCGCGATTGAAGCGGCTGACGCCATGGTTAAAGCAGCCAATGTCATACTCATTGGTTATGAAAAAATCGGGTCAGGCCTTGTTACGGTGATGGTCCGCGGGGACGTAGGCGCTGTAAAGGCAGCGACCGACAGCGGCGCCGCTGCAGCGGGAAAAGTGGGAGAACTCGTTTCCGTTCACGTGATTCCCCGTCCCCATACGGATGTGGAAAAAATTCTGCCTAAAATTGGCGGCGGCGAGTAAGACAGCCCAGACAACGGGAGAACGGCGGGAGTGAGTCAGTTGGAAGAAGAGATGCTTATTAAGCAAGTGGTGCAGCAGGTTATGGCTGCCCTTCATCAGCCGGAGGGGATACCAGTTGGTGTATCGAACCGTCACATCCACCTTTCTGCTGAACACATGGAGATCTTGTTTGGCCGCGGGAAAAGCCTTACGAAGAAAAAAGAATTAAATCAAATCGGCGAATTTGCCGCCGAGGAAACGGTTACGCTTGTCGGGCCGAAGGGAACGATGCGTGGTGTCCGCATCTTGGGACCGCTCCGGAGCTTTACGCAGATAGAACTTTCCCTGACCGATGCGTTTGGCCTGGGCATCAAGCCGCCGTTTCGTAACTCCGGCGACATAAAGGGATCGGCCGGCATTGTTGTTGTCGGTCCCTGTGGCGCCGTTACATTACAGGAAGGTGTCATCTGTGCCATCCGGCATATCCATATGAACTGCGAAACGGCGCAGCGTTTTGGTGTGCGGGACGGTGATGTGGCCACCGTATCATTCGGCGGTGTCCGCGGCGGTACCCTTAAGGAAGTTTTAATTCGCGTACAGGAGCATTTCCGGCTGGAAATGCATGTTGATACGGATGAGGCCAATGCCTTGGGATTAAAAAATGGCGATACCGTTACTTTGTTATAGAGTCAGGAGGTGCATCATAGATGGATTATGATGTGCTGGTCGAACAAATTGTGGCGGAGGTACTGCGCAGACTCGGTGAGGCGCCGCAAACTCCGCCGCCTTTTTCCCAAAAGGTCTCGGCACTGGCCGTATTTACCGGCGGCCTGCTGGGACTTGAGGAAAGCCTGGCGCAGGTAAAGACTTTGCAGACCCGCGGCTTTTCTTTTACGGTCCTTTTATCGGCAGCGGCCGAAACGGTGATTGGTCTGGAGCGGATTCAAGCGCAGCTCGGGCGGGACGTGAAAATCATGACCGGCCGGTCTCCCTATCCGGGAAAAGAATTGCGGGAAGCGGAACTTGTCTTGATTCCTGTCCTAACGCAGAACACGGCGGCGAGAATAGCGGCGACGCAGGCAGACTCACTTTGCAGCACCGTTATTATGCAGGCGCTGATGATGGGAAAACCGGTCGTCGCGGCAAGCAATGCAGCCGATCCACAGGATGGGAGCCGAAAAGAAAAAAATATGGGGAAAGCAGCGCCGGCCTTGCTGGAGAAGCTTAGAAAAAACCTGGAGACTATTTCTTTATATGGCGTTCAGCTTGTTGCTGCCAGTGAGCTGGCAGCGGCCTGTGCGGCTTCTTGCGGTAAAGCGGCACGGCAGAAGACAAACGTGGCGAAACCGGCGGTGAAAGAACGGGGAAAACGGACGGTGCTTGACGCGAAAGCCGTACAGGCCGCTCTGGCGCAAGGCGTCCAGACCCTTTCGCTGTCACCGGAAACGATCATTACGCCGCTGGCCCGCGATATGGCCAGAGACGCCCATATTATCTTTCAGTTTGAAGAAGCTTAAGCGATAGGAGCGATCGTTATGTGGTTGGGAAAAGTTGTGGGAACACTTGTCGCAACACCAAAAGATGATAGTCTGACAGGGTGCAAACTTTTAATTGTGAAGCCTTTAAAGTTTTGCCATAGTCAAGGCGACAGCCTTGTTGTAGCCGTTGATGCAATCGGCGCCGGCACCGGTGAGTCTGTGCTTGTCGTAACAGGCAGTTCGGCAAGGCATGTAATAGGAGATCCGGAGGCGGCTGTTGATGCGGCGATCATCGGTATCATCGATACGATCGAGCTAAATCAATTGCTCGTTGAGGAGTAACCATATGAAGGTATATACGAAAACAGGCGACAAGGGCGAGACAAGTCTTTTCAGTCGGGAACGGGTTCCGAAGGACCATGTGCGCATTCAGGTCTATGGTACGCTTGATGAAGCGTCAGCAGCCCTTGGGATGGCCAAAGCCTTAGCGAAACAGCAGTGGGTTTGTGAAAAAATTGAACAGGTACAGCAGGATTTGATTTTGCTTTGTGGTGACTTGGCGACACTGGAGCTAAAGAAGGACCGGCAGTATCTCATTACGGAAGGTCATATTGCATCGCTGGAGCAGCAGATTGACGAACTGGAAGAAAAGCGGATTCCGCAGAAATATTTCATTACGCCGGGAGCCAGTGCGGTCAGTGCGGCGATTGATTTGGCAAGAAGCATAGTCAGAAGGGCGGAACGAGCTGTAGTGACAGCAAAGCGGACGGAAACGATTCCGCAAACGGTTTTTCTTTATATGAACCGCCTGTCGGATTTTCTATTTGTCTTGGCCCGCTGCGCCGAACAGGAGGAAATCATCGCTGCGGCGACACGCGGTGTGCTTGGCGCACTGCAGGAAGCGGTTGCCGATGGCGCCAGGAAAGGAGAAGGCAGCATGCTAGCCAAGGCCAAACAGGTGGTAGCCGCCGCTGAACAAAAGGCAGTCGAAATGGGGATTCCCATGGTTATTGCCGTGGTGGATCAGGGGGGCAATCTCGTTTTACAGGAACGAATGGACAATTCGGTCTTAGCCGGTATTGCTTTGGCTGTGGATAAAGCCTTTACGGCTGTATCGCTAAAAATGCCGACCAGCGAAGTGGCGAAAGCCGTACAGCCCGGGCAGCCGCTTTTCGGCCTTGCGTCAAACGGACAGGGACGCTATGTCGTATTTGGCGGCGGCTTTCCCTTAGAAGCGGGAGGACAGGTAGTCGGTGCTATCGGTGTCAGCGGCGGGACGGTAGAGGAAGACATGGCTGTGGCTAAAGCTGGTCTTGCTGTTTGGTAAAACGAACCGAATGGGGGTAACGAAATGAATGTAGATCAAACGTTGATAACAAAAATTGCGGCCCAAGTGCTGGCCAAGCTGCAGCAGTCTGCAGCCGGCGGCAACGACGGCGGCGATTACGGTGTTTATCAGACTGTAGATGAAGGCGTTGCCGCTGCGCGGGAAGCTTATAAGCAATTACGGGCCCTTTCCATTGCCGAACGGGAAAAACTCATAAAGGCGATGCGGGAAGCGGCTTATAACCATGCGGAACTGCTGGCGAAAATGGCTGTGGAAGAGTCCGGTATGGGCCGGGTGGCCGATAAGATTATTAAAAATCAAATGGGCGCCATGAAAACACCCGGTACGGAAGACTTGCGGACGGAAGCGCAGACCGGCGACCATGGATTGACGCTGTATGAAATGGGACCTTATGGCGTGATCGGGTCTATTACGCCGACGACCAACCCGTCCGAGACGATTATCTGCAACGGAATCGGCATGATTGCCGCCGGCAATGCTGTTTTCTTCAGTCCCCATCCGACGGCGAAAAATACGTCGCTTACGACGATCAAAATTTTAAACAAGGCTATTATTGCCGCCGGCGGGCCCGCTAATCTGCTTACGGCCATTGAAAAACCTTCTTTGGAAGCAACCAATGCGATGATGAGTCATCGGGATATTAATATGCTTGTTGCTACAGGCGGCCCCGGTGTGGTGAAAGCAGTTCTTTCCTCCGGGAAGAAGGCTATCGGCGCCGGCGCCGGCAATCCGCCGGCCGTTGTCGATACAACGGCCGATATTCCGAAAGCGGCGAAGGATATCGTGGCAGGTTGTTCTTTTGACAATAATCTGCCCTGTATTGCCGAAAAAGAGGTTATCGTTGTCGGTGCTGTTGCGGACGAACTTATTTCTTATATGCAAAAATACGGCGCTTATCTGATCGCAGGCAAGCAGATCGATGATCTTCTCGCTGTCGTCATGACGGAAAAACCCAAGAAAGCCTATGGCATCAACAAGGACTATGTGGGAAAAGATGCTCAGTATTTGCTCAGCCAAATCGGCATTACGGTACCTGACAGCATCCGTGTCGTTTTATGTGAAACCGAAGCAGACCATCCGTTCGTTATAGAAGAGCTTATGATGCCAATTCTGCCCGTCGTGCAGGTCAAGGATATCGACGCGGCCATTGAACTGGCCGTAAAGGTTGAACATGGCAACCGTCATACGGCGATTATGCATTCGAAAAATGTTGATCATTTGACGCGGCTGGCTAAAGCGATTGAAACGACAATCTTTGTAAAAAATGCTCCTTCCTATGCCGGCATCGGCGTGGGCGGTGAAGGTCATACGACCTTTACGATTGCCGGTCCGACCGGGGAAGGTCTTACTTCGCCTCGAAGCTTTACGAGACAACGACGGTGCGTTTTGGTAGACGGCTTTTCCATTGTCTAAGCCGGTGCAAAGGCGCGCCTGACCGGAGGTTGGCAGTGTGAAACAAGCGGTAGGTATTGTGGAATTTAAAAAAATTACAAGAGGAATTGTGGCGGCTGATGCCATGTGCAAGGCCGCCGCTGTGGAAATTATAACGGCCCAGGCGATTTGTCCCGGCAAATATCTCATACTCGTAGCCGGCGATGTGGGTGCCGTAAACAGCGCTGTCGCCGCGGCCGCGGCCGTTACGCAGGAAAGCGACCGGGTCGCCTCGTTTGTCATACCAAATTTGCAGCCAAGCGTTATTCCTGCTCTCAAGCGGCAGGGCGCACCAAAGACGCTGCGGGCCTTAGGCGGTTTGGAATGCTATTCGGTAGCAGCCGCCATCGTCGCCGCTGACGCGGCGGTCAAATGCGCGCCGGTGACGCTTATTGAAGTACGTTTGGCACGCTTTATGGGAGGCAAGGCCGTTGTGACGTTGACCGGCGATGTGGAGGCCGTAACGCTGGCCATCGGGGCGGGACGGGGCGCCGTTCCCGGCAAGGTCATTGACTCGTTTGTCCTGCCGTCGCCGCATAGCAAGCTGGGCACTGTTATTTTTTAAGGTAAATGAGAGTAGGGCTGATCCCTACTCTTTATTTGTATAGGGAGGGCGTGATCGATGTGAGCTGGTCTCTGGCCTTGCTTACGGCCTTGACGGCAAATCTCGATAACCTGGGCGTAGGTCTTGCTTACGGCGTCAAAGGAATTAAACTTTCCTGGCAGGCGAACGGTGTCATTGCCGTGGTTGCTTTTGCCTTTACCTGGTTTGCCGAAAGAGCCGGCAGCTTGATAAAACTCTATTTCGGTGTGGCAAGCGCTCATGTGACAGGGGCCGTACTCATTATGGCAATCGGTAGCTGGATTCTTGGCGGCGCCGTTTTTTCCACCAACCATATGTATCGTCCGGAACAGGCCGACCGTGACCGGTCACAGCATATCAGTGCGCAGGAGGCGCTTATCCTGGGGATTGCCTTATCGGTCAATGCCATTCCAATCGGGTTTGAAGCGGCGGCATTTTCTTTTCCTGAGCTGATTATGCCTTGTCTCATTGCCATTTTCAGTTTTTTGACTTTATGGTGCGGTGTTGTTTTCGGAAAGCTGTTGGGGGCGGCTCATACGGGAAAGCGGACAACTATTCTGTCCGGTGTGCTTTTGGTAGTGATCGGACTGTATCAGCTTTTTTCATTCATTTCGCCGTGAAACGGGATTACTATAGATCGAGGTTTTCGGCAGTTTGCGATAAACGGTAGTGATGAGCAAAGCAAAATATATACTGGAAATGACCTAAAGTCCGCTGAGGATTTTAGGTCATTTCCAGTATAGTCAGCTCTAAATGATTCAAATGTTTAATGCTGGAAATAGCTGTTTTTATTATGTATTGACAAAATGTTGCAAACCTTGGCTGGTGGCAAAAAACAGCGAGATGACGGGCAGCTTAGAAACGAAGGCAGCGCTGGCCGGAATTGTATTCAATTGCCGGAACTTCCACCTTATTCTTAACATAATATGTAGCAAAGCGAATATTGGAGGAATAACCATGCGGCCCTGTAAGATTTGTCATCAGAAGGATTTTGGTGAATGGTATGATGATTGCATTGGCGAAGATAAACCATTAGTAAATCACGTTGTGGTCCTTGATCCCGGCCATGGCGGTGCGTATTCGGGGGCGATAAACTATGGATTTCGGGAATCGGATATTAATCTGGCGGTCGCCCGTAAACTGCGCAAGAAGTTAAAACAGGCAGGCGCTACGGTGACTATGACCCGGACGCGGGACGTTAATCTGGCACCACCCGGCGCGAATCTTGACGCCGACCTTCAAGCCAGAGTGGATGTCGCTAAGCGGGCGAAAGCGGATATTTTCGTAAGCCTTCATGTCGATGATATACCTAATATTAATCTTACCGGCCCGGCCAGTTATTTTCCGAAAGGACGTTCTTACAGCCTTGCCTGCGCCATTCAAACACATTTGACGGAGGAAATCTGCGCAGAAGGCCATGGGGTAAGCCCGGCCGATTTTTATGTGCTTGTTCATAATGAGATGCCGGCAGCCTTAATTGAAATGGGCTATCTGTCCAATCCGGCGGAAGCGTTGTGTCTTGTGGATAGCGCCTACCAAAATCTACTGGCCGAAGGGATTTTTAAGGGGATTGTTAGTTATTTTCTGTATGAATAATTTTGTTTTGCGTCACGGTGTAGCTGCAATATGCTTGTTTTTAGTGTAAAACAAGGGGTGGTACTGGTAGCTTGCTGAACACATGCCAATTACAAGCTACACTGCCATCCCCTTGTTGTTTTTTTTCAATCATAATAAAACAGATTTTAACTTTTAAAATAGCTAGGTATATATCATTCGCAGTATTATCAAATACGAAGGAAAAGACCGGCAATTCAAGAATGGATCGAATGTCCAACGGCAATGAGCATAAGCTTACCGCCTAAAGCAGGCTCAATGGGAATCGGTGAGGGAGTTCCTTCCTGGAGTAACTATAGAAGAAATAGTGTGATCTGAGCCGGAAGGTGAATAGAGAGAACCATTACTTAGCATTTTGATCAACGATATTCCTAATATCCCGGTAACTGATATATCCATCAATGGATTGCGCTTTCGTTACACCTTGAATTATTGCTTTTTCTACGGCTATTGCTGCCAGCATCCCCACGGTACTTACATCCGATTTTTCTTCTCCTGTGGCCATAGTAAAAATGGTGTCACCATCGAAAAGGGTATGAGAGGGACGCAACGTCCGGGCATAACCGTTATGGGCCATCGCAGATACCTTATTTGCCTGTGCCTTGGTCAGCTTTGCATTAGTGATTACAGTACCAATCGTTGTATTGCTGATAAAAGGATTAATATTCGTAGCGGAAGCCATCATTGTCTGTTCTGTATTTAGAAAGAAACCTTGTTTTCTATCATAAGCACCGGCGATAATGTTATTTCCCTGCAATGGATCAATTACATCGCCAAAGCAGTTAACGGCAACAATGGCGCCAACTTTAAGACTGCCTGCCTGCAAGCAGTAAATTCCCAATCCGCCTTTCATGGCAAAACGGGGGCCAAAGGCTTTGCCTACCGTAGCGCCTAATCCGGCGCCTACGCTACCTTCGGCAGGATACTCACAGGCGTTAAGGCAAGCCTGTAGCCCCATATCACGGTCTGGGCGGATTTTGCTGTCACCGACCGCCAGATCAAAAAGCACTGCAGAACAAACGATAGGAACCCTGGCTACACCGACGTCAAAACCAATACCCTGTGTTTCAAGATATTCCATTACACCGGTTGAGGCAGCCAGCCCGAAGGCACTTCCGCCGGCCAGGACAACGGCGTGTATTTTTTCTATAAGGTTAAGCGGATTTAATAAGTCTGTTTCTCGCGTACCTGGGGCACCGCCTCTGACATCTACGCCGCCGACTGCGCCATCACGGCAAAGAATGACTGTGCAGCCGGTGATCCCTGTCTCGCTTTGGGCATGCCCTATTTCGATTCCGTCAAACGCGGCTATTTCTATTTGTTTCATAAAAACAAACTTCCTTTTCAGTTTTTCTTATCTTGTTCACTGTGAGTACTATCGGAACAGTAGCAGTATGGACATCAAGTCTTCCTGTTCGGTTTCCTAAAGGGCTACTGACGGTTTCATTTTATATATTTTTTAATTAAATGTAAATAAAAAGGCCAGCAAAATCAATGCCGGGAAGTATGGTTTTTACATATCCGGCAACCAAGCTTTGATCAGATGGCAATAAAAGTGATTGACAGACTATTCAGAAGAGCTATATAATAAACACAAATGGTACGTACCACTAAAGGAGTTACTGAAGTGACCAGAGCGCACGTAGACAAATTGAGCCGGATTCCTCTTTATTGCCAGCTTATGGATATTCTGATTGAGGATATTCAGCAGAATATGAAAGAAGACGATCAAATACCATCGGAACGCGAAATATGTGAACAATATAACGTTAGCCGGTCCACCGTCCGGCAGGCTATGCAGGAAATGGAAAAGGACGGATATATTTATCGCGTTCATGGCAAGGGTACTTTTGTTGCGCCCTTAAAATATAATCAGGATTTATTAAAATTTTACAGCTTTACCGAAGCGATGAAAAAGCTGGGGAAGATTCCAGCTTCCAGGGTTTTGAAGTTTGAGGTGCTTTCCTGCGACCGGAAAGTTGCCCGCAAACTGGAGGCTGAGGAACACAGCAAAGTATATAAGTTTGTACGGTTGCGTCTGGCTGATGACAGGCCTATGATGTTGGAAACGACGTATCTTCCGGTCGGAAGATTTCCTGGATTAACGAAAGAAAAGCTGGAAAGTATGGCTATGTACGATATGTTCTCCCAGGAGTTCAGTACCAGCATCAGTTCAGCCAAGGAAGTCTTTCAGGCTGTCAGCATCAACGAAGAAGAAGCCTGGTATTTGCAAATTGACAAGGCGGTTCCCGGTCTTAAAATTGAACGCTATACCTATGAGCAGGACAATATAATCGAATATACGCGTAGTATAGCCAGAGGGGACAAATTTGAATATTGCATTACATTGAACAAGTAGCCGGCTTGCCGATGTAATGTTTTTTTAAACCTGAACTGGTACGTACATCATTACCTATTTTGCGATAATATATGACAAAACCAGGAGGAGGTGATGGACTGAGAAGCCGTTTTTTTGATCGCGCCAACACATTCATACTAACGAGAGGAGGTTCTGGCAACAGTTTTGTCAGGTAGCAGGGAACCGGAAGATGTGACAAGGGGGAGAGCCAATGGGAACACCTAATATTTTGCTAACCCGGATTGATAACCGGCTGGTGCATGGGCAAGTGGGCGTGACGTGGACCACTTCACTGGGAGCTAACTTACTGCTGGTAGCGGATGATGAAATTGTCAAGGACCCGCTTCAGCAACAATTGATGGCGGTTACCGCGGAAACATCCGGTGCGCAGATCCGCTTTTTTACGGTGGAACATACGGTAAACGTCATCCATAAAGCCTCGGCAAATCAAAAGATATTTATTATTTGCCGGACACCGGGAGAAGTCAGACGATTGGTTGCGGGCGGTGTGCCAATTAAAGAAGTGAACGTGGGCAATATGCATTTTGTTCAGGGTAAATGGCCGTTAAGCAAAAAGGTGTATGTCGACGATACCGACGTGCAGGATCTAAAGTATCTTCTGGAGCAGGGCGTAAGCGTGTTCATTCAGGATACGCCGGGAGATATTAAAAAATACATTTGAATCATTCATGGGGAGGGGAAACAGGTATGCACACCATTACTTTGCTGCAGGGTTTGGAACTCGGAATTATGGCAGTGATTATGGGAATTGATTTCTGGCTGGAAGGGTTGTTCTTGTTCCGGCCGATTATTGTCTGCACGTTTACCGGAATTATTTTAGGTGATTTGAACCTGGGACTGGTTGCCGGAGGATTAACGGAGCTGGCTTTTGCCGGTCTGACTCCGGCCGGTGGTACGCAGCCGCCCAATCCTATTCTGGCCGGGGTAATGACGACCATTATTGCATTTACAACCGGCGTAGAAGCGCAAACGGCAATTGGCCTGGCTTTACCGTTCAGTTTCCTGATGCAGTATATCATTTTGTTTTACTATTCCAGCTTTTCCTTTTTTATGGCGAAAGCCGATACCTATGCTCAGGAAGCCAATGTGGCGGCTTTTGTCAAACTAAATATTTTGACGACAGCGATTGTGGCGCTAACTTATGGAATCGTCGTATTTTTGTGTACTTATGTTGCACAGGAGCCGATGCAAGTGCTGGTACAATCCATGCCCGCCTGGCTGACTCATGGTTTTGAAATTGCCGGCGGCATTTTACCGGCCGTTGGGTTTGGCATGTTGTTAAAAGTTATGCTGAAACAGCAGTATATCCCCTATTTAATCATTGGCTTTTTGTTTGCATCCTTTATTCAATTCTCCAACTTATTGCCGGTAGCTTTGCTGGGGACGGCATTCGCTATTTATGAATACTTTAATAGCAAGGACAGGTATCCGGTGATGCCGGCTGTCGGCGGGATGAAAGGGGAGGATTGCGATGAAGGAATCTAAGGTACTGCTAAAAAGTGATATTACCAGGCTGGGCGTTATCTCATCTTTCCTACAGGCGAGCTTTAATTATGAAAGAATGCAGGCCGGCGGGTTTACCCTTGCCATGCTGCCAGCCCTGCGCAAGATCTATCAGGGCGATAAGGCCAAGCTGGCGGCAGCGATGAAAGATAACCTTGAGTTTATTAATACCCATCCCAATCTTGTCGGGTTTTTAATGGGGCTGCTTATTTCTCTGGAGGAAAATGGAGAAGACCGGAGTCTGATCAAAGGATTGAAGGTAGCCTTGTTTGGTCCACTGGCTGGGATTGGCGATGCCATTTTCTGGTTTACTCTTTTGCCGATTGTCGCAGGTATCAGTGCTTCCTTTGCCCTGCAGGGAAGTGTTATCGGCCCGGTACTGTTCTTTGCGGTATATCTTACCGTATTTGCCCTGCGCATTGCCTGGACCCATTTAGGCTATAACCTGGGACTGAATGCTCTGGAAAAAATAAAAGATAGTTCGCGGACCATAGCCAAAGCGGCAACTATTTTAGGGGTAACGGTAATCGGCGGCTTGATAGCGTCCTATATCCACATTGAGGTCTTATCGGAGATTGCCATTAATGCGGAGCACAGCGTATCTTTACAAAAAGACTTTTTCGATAAAATCTTCCCCAATCTTTTGCCCATGAGCTATGCCTTGTTCATGCTGTATCTGTTAAAACGCCGGAAAATGAACCCTTCGCTGTTAATCCTGGCGACTTTTGCAGCAGCCATATTCTTTTCTTTTGTAGGAGTATTGTAAAATGAAAAAAATCATGATTGTTACCGGACACGGACAATTTGCCACAGCATTACAAAGTACCTTTGAACTATTGCTGGGCCCTACGGATGTACTGTATTTTGTGGACTTTACCGCTACAGATACGGATAAATCCTTAAAAGAGTGTTTTGAGAGCATACTGGCGGCAAATGAGGACAGACAGGTTTTATTTGTGTGCGATATCCTGGGAGGGACTCCCTTTAAAGTTGCGGCGGAACTGGCCCTGCAGGCCGAGAACAGAGAAGTAGTGGCCGGTGTAAATATTGGCTCCATCATTGAAGCGATTTATCAGAATGAACAAATGTCGGTGCAAGCCTTGGCGGATGCCGTTGTCAGAGCAAGCAGGAAAGGGACGCTGAGATTTGAAAAGGTGATAATTTCCCAGCCCTGTTCCGGACATAGTAATGGAATTTAGCAAGCAAGGCCAGGGTCGTATCAAAGGGGTGCGCCGATCAGGGATTCTCCATATTTACTGGTACGCACATCATGACAATGCCAGATCGGTTGTATTAAGTAAAGAATAAGGGGCGTGATTATAGTGCCGAACATTTTATTAACCAGGATTGACAATCGTTTGATTCATGGTCAGGTCGGCATGACCTGGACGAACCATTTGGGAGCCAATTTAATTGTAGTGGCCAATGATCAGGTTGCCACTGATGAAGTGCAGCAAAATCTGATGGATATGGCAGTGGCGGAACCCATTGAAACCCGGTATTTTACGCTTCAGGAGACCATTGATAAAATTCATTATGCTGCAGAGGATCAACTGATTTTTCTGGTTGTCAAAACGCCGCAGGATGTATTGCGGCTTGTAGCAGGGCAGGTACCGATTAAAAAAGTTAACATTGGAAATATGCATTTTAGTGAAGGGAAAAAGCAAATTTCCAGTACGGTATCGGTAGATGATGAGGATGTACGGGCCTTTCACAGGTTGCATGAATTAGGTGTGAAATTGGAAATACGTCGCGTGCCTGATGAGAAGAGCCTCGATATTTTAAAATTTATTTAACATAGCACAAAGCGTGAATGTCTGTTCAGCAAGAGAATGAATGATAAACAGAAAAATGAAAAGACCAGCTATGAAAAGTCAAGTACCACAAGTTAAGAAATCTAAAAGGAGGTTATTTTTGGGCACAAGAAATAAGCCTATAATAGGCAAAGGATTTCAATAAGTTAAGCTAGAGGCACATAGGGTTTCTGATTTCTAAGAACTGCATGAATTATGTATGTGAGCTTCCTAGCAACAGCACCAGTTGCGGAAAAAGAATGCTTGCCTTGAGCGATTTTTTGGGTGTAAAAGTCTTTCAAAATGGGGTTATGTATTTTGGCAACATTAGCAGCTAACCAGATAGCTCTGCGCAAATAAGGGGAGCCACGTTTGGACATATGATTTTGGTT